>DASZJS010000812.1:0-3140 GCA_035947935.1 Gemmata sp.
AGCAATCACCTGCACATTCCCCGGCGAACTGGCCGATGCCTTGTCTGTTTCGTGGCCGGATGCGCCACCGGGGCAGCGCTGATGCAGGCACTTCTCGCCAAAAAGATCGCTGTCCTTCAATCCGGTTCCTGCGAACGCCCAGTGCGAAGCGTCCACGATGCGATACGGTGCCCCGGTCATTGCTCCCGTAGGCGTGAACACGACTCCGAGTAAGTTTGCTTCGGACTCATGGCGCATCGCATAGCGGCTTTCGTAACCGCCAAGGCCCGCGACGGTCAGCCCGGTGAGTTGGCCGTTGTGGGTCATCATTGTGTGATCGGACCGTAACTCCACCTCGCAGTTCAACCCATTCCCGCCGAGATACACCAGCCGTCCACCCTCCTCGAATACCCACCGCTTGACACGCTCGTACATTCGCTGCGTCCAGTATTCGGGATGAACGGCCAGAATCAGCAGCCGATAGCGTGAGAGGTCGAGAGTGCCATCATCGAGCTGTGTCTCGGCGTAATAATCGTAAGCGAAGTTGTGCCGCTCCAGCCAGCCGAGCAGTCGCCATTCGGCCGGGGCCAGGTGGCACGCCTGCCGACCCTCGATCGGATCGGTGATCCGCTCTGAAAAGTCGATGTGGTTGAACGGTTCCGGGCGATCAAAGGACAGCGGCGCATAGGAACGAGAGCCCCATGTGAAGAACCCGGCATCCGAATAGCGTTCCAGTTCGATCCGTGCGTTCACGGTTGGCGTCGGTGGCAATTCATCGGCGTGAATGTAGTTGCTGCGTCCACCGAAATTGTTGTACGCGTTCCAGGTGATGTTCGAGCCCAGCACAGCAATTGGGGCAATCGGTTTGGCCGGTGCAACTATCCAGGGGAACGAAAACTGCCGACCAGAAGCAGTATATGCCCGGAAGTAGTAGAGACCGCTGCGCTCCGGGCCGGGGACGTATTGCGAGTGGACCGAATGCGTGTAACCCACCCGATTCCACGCAACCCCTGTCTGCGTATAGTCGCCATCGGGTGTGACCTGCATCACCGCGCGGGGGCCGTGTTCATCGTGCCAGCCAAGACCGCTAACAAACTCCGGTTCCCACCCATATCGCCACAACTCCAACTTGTACGGTTCGACCGAGTGAACGCGGAACTCCGACGGCTCGCCCGCGCGGGTCCACTTCGGCCAGACATACCCCAGCAACCTGTCGGAGAGCAGGCGAAAGTGATGTGGAGTTGTAGTAGGAACAATCACCCGGCTGAACTTTGCACCGAACCCCGACTTTTGCACGATAACCTTGTATTCGCCTGGCGGCAGATCGAGATGAACCGCTCCGGATGCACGCGATCGCGTCTCCCACGATTCCCCGCGGTCGTTCAGAAACTCCAGCAGGGCATCGGGGAGCGCAACGTACTGCTCATCGCTGACGTAACCAAGAAGCATGGGAGCCCTGTCGATGTCCACAAATCTGACAACGGATGCCCCATGTGAATGGCATCCGCGATTGAAGTGTGGACGGTCGCTGACCGAGGGGTCTATTTCGTCTTCTTCAGCACATCGATTCCGCCGTCCTTGTCTTCCAGTTCCATCGCATCATCCGTCAACTTCTTGATGGTGAGAACCTCTTCCGAGTCTTTACCGCCGAAACTCATCTTAACGGTAAGCTTGTCTTTCTCAATCTTGTAGGTGCCCTTCGCTTCAAATTCTTTGTCGTTCATCTTGATCGCCATAATCACTGTCTTGTCCTTGGTGAATTCCAGTTTGGTTCCGGCTGGAGCGCCCCCACCGGCCTTGGTGATTTCCCACTTGGCGATGATCAGCTTGGGGAACTCGTCGGTTTTCTTGTCGTCTGCTCCAGCGAAGCCGGTCAGGCTCAGCCCCGCAATCAGTCCCAACAGCACAGTGGAAACGCGCATCATTCCAGGTTCCTCCGATTCTAATTCCGGGCAGTGGCCGAACCTCGGCCGACATGAATACCCAGTGGCTGATGCTAACGACCAACTATCACGAAGTGAAGGGGACGGATGTTAGACCAAGTAGAATATCCCTGTGCTGTCGCGGTGATTCGGCCCCGGTTTACGCAACACGATTGCGATTGTAAGGTGCCGGGTTACAATCGCATTCCCTCCATCTGCTCCGATCCATTCCCACCAGACCACCTTCATGACAGACCCCGCCAACCATCCCGATCTTGATCCTGCCCCACCAACCCGAACGCGGTTTATCCTGATTGGCTGGCTCTGCGCGCTCAGCGCCATTCTGTACCTCGATCGGATTTGCATGTCCCAGGCTGTCAAGCCGATTCAGGATGAACTCGGGTTATCGAACACGGAGATCGGTTACGTCGCGATGGCGTTTACGCTGGCCTATGGACTCTTCGCTGTCCCGACTGGCCGACTCGGAGACCGAATTGGTTCGCGAGCCGTCCTCGCTGGGATTGTTGTGGGATGGTCGGCGTTCACCGCATTCACGGGGGCAGCAACCGGATTGTTCATGCTTCTGGCCGTGCGGTTTTTGTTCGGGGCGACCGAGGCCGGGGCATTTCCGAACGCAGCGCGCGTGATCTCACGATGGTTCCCAAACGAGGAGAGAGGCCGAACGCAGGGTGTGATGCTTGCGGGTGCTCAACTCGGCGGTATTGTTGCACCTGCTGCTGCCGCGTATTTGATTGAGGCCGCCGGGTGGCGCTGGGCATTTGTTGCATTCGCGATGATCGGAGTAGTCTGGGCAATCGGATTCTGGCTCTGGTTCCGCGATGACCCTGCCGAACATCCCGGTGTGAACGCTGCGGAACTCGCTCTGATCCGCGCCAATGCTTCACCTCCACCGGCCGACCCCGGACCAGTACCCTGGCGTGCGGTTTTCACCAATCGCGGCATTCTCGTTCTCAGTCTTATCATGGCTCTCGGTTCGTTTTTCACCTACTTCTTCTACACATGGTTCCCCATATACCTCTCTGCCGCCCGTGGGCTTAAGAACGTCTCCACGGGCTGGTTCGCATCGCTTGTCCTGGGCGGGTCGGCGGTAGGTGTCCTCTTGGGCGGATGGCTTGCCGACCGCATCCCGCGTTGGTCTTCCGATCCGATCCGGGCCCGACGGTGGCTGGGGGTTGGATGCTATCTCACTGCGGCCGGGTGCTTATTTGTGGGGGTGCG
>DASZJS010000813.1:0-2920 GCA_035947935.1 Gemmata sp.
GTTCGGAGGACATAGGCATTGAAGCCACGGACAGGACGACCCTCGGCGTTCGGCTCATCGGGAGTACTGGCAGTTTTGCCAGCCCTTGTGCGACCGTGCCCTAGATGAATCGTGACGGCTCCATCAGCATGGCCAGGAAGGATCCAGACCGGAGCCTTCACCTTTCTGTCCTTAATAGTCAATTCGACAACGGACACTTCAGCCCGACCGTGTTCACCTCCGGTCCATCGGAATGATGTTTTCACGTTCAGCTTCGCAGCCGTCGCAGGACTGACAAACGCCGCATTGTCCCATGTCAGGGTTGTGAGCGGCTTGGGCATCTCCTGGAGCCAGCCGTTATTGGCGAAGCGGCCATCGTACAGAGTTGGATCAGGGCGGAAGTTGAGTTCGTATTGTCCTTCTGCCACGGTCGCCGGTGGTGCTGAATCAGCGGCCCAGCTTGTCGCCAAAGGTACCGAATTCGGAGCCGGAGTGGGTTCAGTAACCACCCCTCCCCGAACGGATTCCTGCCAGAAGATCTCGAACTCGCCGCTGCTTTTTGCGGTTGTGAAGCGATTTCGCCAGAAAGACTTGACGATATCGAGACCTTCGCGCGCGGGTCCGCTGGTCACATCAGCCAGGAATTCAATGATCGACTTACCGTGATAAAGTGGAGCGATGAGAGGCTGTTGGATTGTGACACTTCCATCGTGACCCCGAATATCGCCCCACGACTCAAGGTAGTGAGCTTCGGGAACATGCCACTCGCACAGAATGCTCGTTTCATCCTGGTGAGTTCCCAGGTGAAGTTTGAACCCGGCGTTTTTGATCGCGTGGTTCAGGATCAAGTCTTGGAATTGTTTCGTTTCGTCCGCGTTGAGAACCTTGGCGATTTCCTTCACCATACTTTCCTGAGACAACTCCTTGTCTTTCAAAGGATTAAGCTTCGTCAACACTACTTCACGCACATTTGCGCGACGCAAGGCTAAAAACGCTTGATCCGTAAGCTTCAACCATGCCTGTTTGACTGCTTCGGCGAAAGGAACATCTGCTGGAGCCGTATATGCGGGGTTAGACGAAAAGATAAGAAGGACATCAACTTTCTTTGCGGCCATCTCAGTCGTCAGAGCCTTGAGATCCAAAATCTTCCCATCTGGCCGAACCTCAATGGGTGCGGACTGGATAACGGTTTGTCCGATGTTTCCGAGTGTACTGTTGATGGCAAACGCCAGTGCATGGAGCGATGGTGGCAGATGGTCTCCCACCAGAATTGCTGTCTTGCCTTTTCGTTCAGCCTTTTTGAGGTCTTCCGCCAGCGGTTTGATCCAGGCCTTGGCCGATTCCGAGAGATTGCCTGCCGCGGGAACGCCAGACACTCCAAGTTCTTTTGCCAACTCACGGGCGAAGGACTCAATCTCACTGCTCGCGAGGGCCAAACGATGATCGGCCGATGCACCCGTGTTGTTCGGCATGCACTCCACGGCATAGAGTCGGCTCATCTCTTCGGGCTTCACACCATCGCGCGAATCCTTCCGAACCTTTCGCCGACTGGCAAAGTCGCGGCTATAGCGCAATTGCCCAGGACCGCTGCACAGAAAATCCGCATCAAGAGCAAGAATCACATCGGCTTTCTTGAAGTCGTAGGTGACGTTTAACGGCCGACCGAATGCCTTCTGAATCCCCTCGCGGATATTGTCCCGTCCTACAGGGTCGTGTTGAACCCATTTGGCGTTCGGGAACTTCTCGAGTAGCTTGCCGATCTGATCTGCCAGTGTAGGTGAGGTAACCGTTTCGGTGAGAATCCGGAGCTGTATTGCAGTCTTGGGATCTCCTTTGTCGTCGTAGAGTTCCTTCCGCACAGCTGCAATAGCAAGTTCATAAGCGGTGGGTATGCCCTTGAAAATCGTCCCGCGCGAGCGGTCGGGATCGTAGAGGTCGAGGACTGTCGCCTGTGTCAGAGTACCAACACCACCAAGACTCGATGGGTGAGAGGGGTTGCCTTCAACCTTGACCGGTCGACCCTCGTGACTCCGGACGAGAATCCCTGTCCCGTAACCACTCAGCGGTGCAGCCGTGGCGAAGAAAAGTGGGACGCCAGGAGTGAGTTCGTCGGGCTGAGTCGTGTAAGGAATGATCTTGCGCTGCGGGGCGGGACGAAGGTTACATCCCGCAGCGCCTGCAAGGGCTATTGAAGCCCCCATCAAGCCAAGAAAGCGTCTTCGACTGACGGGATCAGCCCATTCGGCAGCGCCTTCCGGGAACTCATTCTGCATGGCAGCCTGGAACTCTGGGCTATCCACGAACTCAACCAGCCTGCCCAAGGAATCGGATGCTGGGTTGGGTTCGAGTTTCGCTGTATCCGCGTTGTCGGGGGTCATGTGTTCCTCATCCGTTGCTAATTGTGGATTGTTAATAGTTTTCAAGATTCTTCGTTTAACTTTCCATGCAGTTAGCATCCGATTAACAGTCCACAATCAACAATCCACGATTGACAATTAGCGGTGGCACATCGAACAACTCGTCATCGTTATCGCATCCCGCACTTTGTACTCTTTCTTCAACAGAAGCCCGAGTTCTTTTTGGTTCTTGGGGTAGGGCGTTCCATCAGGTGCCAAGCCCGCTTTTGCTGGTGTGAAGGTCATACTGGTCACCTCCTCCTTGGGCCGAAGGTGGTTTTCAGGGGCACGGTGGCAGGCGATGCACCATTCCATCAGAAGTGTACTCGCCTGCATGGTCAGGTTCATCTCGTCGAGTCTGCCGTGGCAGTAGGCGCACCCAACACCCTTGGCCACATGGATCGAGTGATTGAAGTAAACGTAATGCGGTAGGTTATGAACGCGATTCCACTCGATGGGCGTGTTGTTCTTGAAGCTTTCTCGGACAGGAGCCAGCAAATCCGCCCCTTGCCATATCTGTTGATGACAATTCATACATGTCTTGG
>DASZJS010000814.1:0-8677 GCA_035947935.1 Gemmata sp.
CATCTGGCTTGCGGACTCGCCAAGCCGACTCTGGAGCCAGACGGTCGTGTGTTCGACTGGCAGCAAGTGACCAACGGGCTTTTCACGGTCAAGGCGGTGTGCCAGAAGAAGCGGCCGGCATGTGCAGCGGTTGCGGTCTTCCTACGCGGATACTGGTTCTATATCGACGACACTGATCACGCAACCAAGAGTACGTTCAGCCTGCTCCGACCGTCGCGACGGCTGGATCTGGGTTCCATCGGGAGCGATCGACGGACCCCGCCAGGGCCAGTCTTGACCCTACCCGTTGGGCGGTAACCAACTTTCCACCCCGCATGCTTCTTCTCAAAAACTTCACCCTACTCCAAGACGATCATTTTGCTCATTTTGTGCCTGTCAGAGATTATCTGCGAGGATAGGCTACCAGCATCCAAATCACGTCTCTCGATGATGCTCGTCCAAGACCCAGGAGACTCCCGATGAAGGCATATATACGGTTGTCCACGCTGGCCATCGTTGGCTTGGGCGCTGCGCTCGGCTATGCTACTGCGATTGACAAGTTCATCGCAAATCCAGTGACCGCCGCCCAGCCGAAGGCCGAAGAAACGACACTGTACAAGATGGATCGCACGATCTTGCCGATCGCGGAGCCGAAGCTCGCGCCGATCACGACGCTTGACGCCCGCAACGCCAAAGCCCCGCCCCGGTTCGAAGTGAAGGCACCAGCGGGCGCGCCAAACGTGCTGATCATCTTGATCGATGACATGGGTTTCGGCCAATCCAGTGCGTTCGGAGGGCCGATCCACATGCCGACGTGCGAGAAGCTGGCGAAAGGTGGACTTCGTTACAACCAGTTCCACACCACGGCACTCTGTTCGCCCACCCGCGCCGCACTTCTGAGTGGGCGCAACCATCACGTTTGCAACATGGGTTCAATCACGGAAACCGCAACCGCATTTCCCGGCCAGACCGGACAACGTCCCAATAGTGTCGCGCCGTTGGCCGAGATGCTTCGCCTGAACGGATATAGTACTGCCGCCTTCGGCAAGTCGCATGAGACCGCTGCCTGGGAAGTCAGCCCGTCCGGTCCGACTGATCGCTGGCCGACCCGCTCCGGCTTCGACAAGTTCTACGGTTTCATCGGTGGTGAAACGAACCAGTGGGCACCGGCCATCTACGAGGGCCTGAATCGAATCGAGTTGCCGAAGGACCCGAACTATCACTTTATGACCGATATGACCAACCAAGCGATCAAGTGGACGAGCGCGCAAAAGTCGTTGACGCCGGACAGGCCATTCTTCACCTACTTCGCGCCGGGTGCAACGCACGCACCGCATCACGCGCCGAAAGAATGGATAGCCAAGTACAAGGGCAAGTTCGACCAGGGCTGGGACAAGGTCCGAGAAGAGACTCTGGCCCGGCAGATCAAGCTCGGCGTTGTTCCTGAAGGCACCAAACTCGCTCCCAAGCCCGAGGCCATCAAGGACTGGGACAAACTTACCGCCGATGAGAAGCGACTCTTCTCCCACCAGATGGAAGTTTTCGCCGGATACGGCGAGTACGCCGACTTCGAGATCGGCCGACTCATCCAGGCCATCGAAGACCTCGGCCAGTTGGACAATACACTCATCTTCTACGAGGTCGGAGACAACGGCGCGAGTGCCGAAGGCACCATGAATGGCCTGTTCAATGAGATGAGCTACTTCAACGGCGTGCCAGAACCCGTCTCCGAGATTCTCAAGCACATCGACGACCTGGGAAGTGCGAAATCCTACCCCCACTACGCGGCTGGCTGGGCCGTGGCTGGCGATGCACCGTTTGCCTGGACGAAGCAGGTCGCTGGCAGCTACGGCGGCTGCCGGAATCCCCTGGTCGTCCACTGGCCCAATGGGATCAAAGCCAAGGGTGAGGTGAGGTCACAGTGGCACCACGTCATCGACATCGCTCCAACCATCCTCGAAGCGGCCGGCCTGCCCGAGCCCAAATCGGTGAACGGGACTCCGCAGACGCCCATCGAAGGCATGAGCATGGTGTACTCCTTCGCGGATGCCAAGGCGAAGGACCGGCACAGGACGCAATACTTCGAGATCTTCGGCAACCGGGGCATCTACCACGACGGCTGGCTGGCGCACACGGTACACCGAGCCGCCTGGGAGAATAAGCCGCGGCATCCGTTCCTTGAAGACAAGTGGGAACTCTACCACGTCGAAGAGGACTTCAGTTCCGCAACCGATCTGGCTGTGAAGAACCCCGAGAAGCTCAAGGAATTACAGGCTCTGTTCCTGAAGGAGGCGGTAAAGAACCAGGTGTTGCCCCTGGACGATCGCTTCCTCGAACGGACGAATGCCGAAATGGTGGGGCGTCCGGACCTGATGGCCGGCCGCACGTCGCTGACGGTCTACGAAGGCATGATTGGGATGACGGAGAACGTCTTCATCAACATCAAGAACCGCTCGCACAATATCACTGCGGACGTGACGATTCCAAAGGGTGGTGCCGACGGTGTGATCTTGGCGCAGGCAGGCCGTTTCGGCGGATGGAGTCTGTACTTCAAGGATGGTAAGCCAATGTACACTTACAACTTCCTCGGCCTGAAGTCGTACAAGGTCGCCGCAACGGAAGCCCTTCCCGCCGGCAAGGCGACTATCCGCTTTGAATTCGACTATGACGGGCCGGGCCTGGGCAAGGGCGGCAAGGGCACGATCCTCGTCAACGGCAAGAAGGTCGCCGAAGGAATGATCGACCGCACCCAAGGCAACTTCTTCTCGGCGGATGAAGGCACGGATGTCGGCCAGGATGGCGAGACGCCAGTGACGGACGACTACAAGCAGGGCGACAACAAGTTCACCGGTAATATCCAAAAGGTGGTCATTGAGGTCGGGCCAGTGAAACTTGCCGCTGCGGACATAGATGACTTGCGGAAAGCGGAGGCTGCACGGAAAGCGGCGGAGTAGTCAAAGGAAGTGCCAGGGGAACTCAACAAGCGAAAATACTCTTCCTGGGAGCAGACTATTCTCGGGTCGGCTCATGCTCTCGGGAATTGTCCTATCGCCTCAACACACCTTGGAACTCATTCATGCGCTCAATCCTGATCGCTCACCTGATGCTATTCGCGACGCAGTCAGACGCATTCGCACAGGCACCGAGATTCCCCACCACTGGCAAAGAGGCCAAGGGGCTTGAACCTCTCGATGAGGGGGTCATCACGATCATGCGACGACACGGCATTCCCGGTGCTGCGCTCGCCATTGCCAAGGATGGCAAACTCGTCCTCGCCAAGGGCTATGGCTGGTCGAATCTTGAGACAGGCGAACATGTGAAGCCGGATACACTCTTCGGCGTCGCAAGTATCTCGAAATCGTTCACCGCGGTTGCAATCCTGAAACTCGTCGAGGAAGGCAAGCTCAAACTCGACGACAAACCGTTCGTCATGCTCGAACACATCCGGCCCCACCCTGGCGTGCGACCAGACCCGCGCCTCAAGAATATCACAGTGCAGCACCTGCTGATTCATGCCGGCGGCTGGGATGTCAAGAAGAGCGGCGATCCCGTGAACTGGACTACCGAGATGCAGTATCGCCGCGGCGACAAGCTTCCTGTCTCTGCCGAGCAACTCATCTCGTTCACGCTCGGCGTGCCGCTGGACTTCGACCCCGGCACGGACGAGAAGTACTCGAACTTTGGATACATAGTACTCGGCGAAGTGATCGAAAAGGCCTCGGGCACGACCTACGAGAAATACGTTCACGAACACGTTCTCAAGCCAGCGGGAATTGTTCGGGGCAGTCTGCACCCTCTTAACGGAAAATACTTTCCGAACGAAGCCCGGCGCTATCTGGCTGGAACCGAGAACGAGGTTCCACCGTGGCGGCAGAAATACTCGGATGCCGCTGGCGGCTGGACCATGTCGACCATTGACCTGGTTCGATTCCTGACTTCGCTCGATGGCACTCGCGGCAAACCACTTCTCAAGGAAAAGACATTTGAAGCCATGCTCGCTCCGCCCTCGCCGCCCCTCATGCCTCGACCCGATGGCACCTGGTACGGTCTCGGCTGGGACATTGCCGTTCGCCGCGACGCTGGGTTCGGCTTCGCCAAAGACGGACTCTGGATCGGTATGCGGTCGTTCATGAAACGGTCGCCGAATGGCGTATGCTGGGCTCTCGTCTTCAATGCCAGCATGCAGATGGATGCCGATGACAACAAGACGATCACCGATGCGATCAAAGGTGTCCTGGAGAAGATCGAAACACTCGACAAGTTGCCAAAGATCAATCTCTTCGAGGACTTCAAGTAGCCCTCAGAAATCCGGTGACTCGGTAGCTTTACGCCACGGGGCAATTTGAAGGACTGCAAACCAAACGTCTCGCTCCAGCCCGCGCGGTGTGTTTTCATGTCTGCCCGCGCGTGGGCGGGTGCTCGTTGTCGGGTTTTGTCATGTTATGTCAGGTTTTTTCGGCCTGTTGGAACACGACCATCCGCTAAAATAATCGCTTAAATCATAGATAAACTGATTATTTGCATGTTCCCGCACCCTGGTGACATCATTCAGATGGTGCCGTCATCACGATACCTCAGTCCTGCCAGCATGGAGTATAGTTGTCGCTGGGCAACTCTCCTGAGGTGCGGCGATGGAGCAGCGGCCATTAGTCGCACGAACCGCTACTCCCGCCCCGGTTCCAAGGCCCTCCGAATTTGATCGCGATGTTGAAGAGCAGGGACTGATTTGATGCCGAGAGTTTGATGCCCGCGCCGGGGATCTGCTCGGCTGTCCCAGTGATCGAGTTCTGGAACGAGTAGGCGTATCCTAGTGAGGCCGATATCGAGGAGTTGATCGCCACAGTGGTTCCGACGGAGATCGTGTTCTGCAAGATCGCCGGAGCCTGGATGTTGAACAGTGTCGAGGTACTAGCCAACGGATTGGTGTTGTACTGGTATCCCGCCCGGATTGCGATCCGGTCGTTCACTTGGTAGTTCGCTCCTAGGGCGACCGAAAAAACGCTGTCCCATCCCAGTCCACCATCTTTCACAGCCGTCCCGAACAACCTGGCGTCGGCATAGTCGAAGTAGCGAAGGTCCAAGGCGAGCAACAACCCTTCGAGGGCTTTCCACCCAAAGCCCAGTGAGTAGATAGCCGGGAGAGTGGGATTGAGTGATAGTGTTTGCGGGTTGCCAGACAGGTCGCGAGCGTTGAACTGCCAGGTCTGGAACCACTGCGGGCTGGTGTATCCGAATCCAATGTCCAGAGTATCGGTGGGTGAGTAAACCAAACCAGCCCGGAACCCGCCGCCCCAGAATGGTTCGGATGTTGTGGCGTTGGGGAATACAACCTGTCCCGACCCATTGAGGCTTGGTCGACCAAAAAACGCCGGATCGAAGGATGCGAGCGCCACATCGATAGTCGGTCCGATACCAACAGTTAGCCTGTCCGTTATCCGGTAAGACACGGTCGGGCTGATCTGGAGGATGGTCATGCTCGACTCGATCGGCCCGAGCACTACCTTCCCAAGCGGTCCAGTGGGGGAGAGGATCGGGTTGCCGGGAGCACCCGGAAAGTTCACGCCGCCACCGCCAAGTGTGAAGAGCCCCATGCCGTACGTTAACCGGTCGTTGTCTTCTTGTTGATAGACAACTCCGATACTGGATGCCATCCCGACCCCACTGTTGCTAGTAGTGGACCCTGAGTTGAGTGTTCCACCTGGACCCGGAAAGCTCGATGAGACTTTGATGTCCGGGAAGAGAACATTTCCCCCGATCGACACTTCGTTGTGCCCAAGCTGGCCGATGGCGGCCGGGTTCCAGTAAAGGGCTCCAATCGCATCAAGAGGAGTTGCCGTTGAAGCTCCACCCATCCCACCCTGGATCGCCCCAGCCCCAGGGAGATACAGACCTTGAGCTTTCGCCACTGACGGGGAGGTTAGAGCGATGATCGCAGCGACAACAATCACACGCAATTTGATGCGCATTGCTATTACCCTCATTATGTCAATTACGCGATCTAAATCGACTTCGCGGGTTTTGCAAATTGAAAGGAAATGGGAAGAACGCAGAATTCACACATTCCGGGGTAGTCAGGCGATCTGACAGTTGATTTGAAGTGAATTGTCTCAAGAAATGCGCTTTGAAAGCCGACCTACAGGCCCGCCAGATACATCAGGTACAATGCCGCCATGCCAGTGTCGGCCAGTGCCACGACAAGCACTGCGGGACATCGACGGAAGGACGAGACGAACACACCGAACGAAAACGCCACCTTTTCAACAATTGCGACAATCAGCGTTGGGACGCGAATTTCAGCGTGGTACGCGGCGTAAATCAGAAGAATCCCTATCAGAAAAACAAGCAGCCCCCAGTGGCGGGCGATAAGGAGGCTGAGTGTATCTGAGGATACTTTCCCGAAGAGAAGCTTCATCATCGTGGCCGGTGCCAGGAACATCAGGAAGGCACCGGATGTTGCCAGGCCCGTGAGCAAAAGGATCAACTCGATCTGGGCAGCCAGCATAATGACTCTCGCTAAGTCGCAAATGATCAACCAGCGAGTGCCCCAGGGGGCGCTCGCTCGGTAGGTCATCTACTTACCGTGTTGCGCCTTGATGGCTTCCTCGATTTTTGCTTTCACGGCATCGAGGTTGAAGCTTGCACCCTTCTGCATGGGTGGATACTCGAGGGCCGTCATGGCCAGTTTCGCCACTTCCTCCTGGACGAACACGAAACGCCAGAATTCGTACATGAACCATTGATTGAAAAATCCCTGCGCACCATCCAGAGTCCCATTTACTGGAAAGCCCAAGCGCTCGAACGGATCGAGGCGCAGGTTTGTAATGGACGGTGCGTCCACATGGACTTTGCCGCCGAGCCAGCCGTTGGGCTGCTCAATGAAACGATACTTGAAGTCGTCGATGCGCACCGCACCGAGAGTGCTTTCGCCGAAATAAAAGATCTCGCGACGGGTCGAAGGGCCCTTGCCAGTGATCATGTCCATCTGGTTGTAAGCATCGAGATGGTTCTTGTACGTCCGGTCGCCGATCTTCTTACCCTTCAACAGTTCTTCCTTGATGTTCGGATTGCCGGCGGCGGCCACAAATGTCGGGAACCAGTCGAGACCGGAGATGATCCCGTTGGCGACCGTGTCCGCTGGGACATGGCCGGGCCAGCGAATGATCGCGGGGCAGCGGAAACCGCCTTCGTAGATCGTGCCTTTTTGGCCCTTGAAAGGTGTAATGCCTCCATCCGGCCAGGTGAACGTCTCCGTACCATTGTCGGTGGTGAACATGACTATGGTGTTGTCATCCACACCCATAGCCTTGAGCTTTGTCATCACCTCGCCGACGATGTCGTCGAGTTGAGCCATGCCGGCTTCCTGAAGGGACCACCCATTCTTTGAATTACGCATCTTCTCGTACTTGTCGGAGAGGTGCGTGACAACGTGCATGCGCGTCGGGTTGAGCCAGAGGAAGAACGGCTTGTCATCGGCCTTGGCCTTGTCGATGAACTTCAAGGCGAGGTCGCGGATCTCTTCATCCACAGTCTCCATCCGCTTGGGGTAAAGCGTTCCTGCATCCTCGATCTTCTGCTTACCAATCTTGCCCCAGCGCGGCATCTCGGTCTTGTCGTCCGTGTCTGTAGCCCATGAGTGGACCATGTTCCGTGGACCGACTCGATTCAACAACTCCTGGGGATAACCAGGGTGTGCGGGGTCTTCCATCGCATCGAGGTGATACAGATAGCCGAAGAATTCGTCGAAGCCGTGAACGGTGGGCAGGAACTCATTCAAATCGCCGAGGTGGTTCTTGCCGAACTGACCCGTGGCATAACCCATGTCCTTGAGCACTGTGGCAATCGTGCATGCCTCCGCAGGCAGCCCGAGTTTAGCACCCGCCTGGCCGACTGTGGTCATGCCAGTGCGCATTGGCAGTTCGCCGGTGATGAACGCTGCACGGCCTGCCGTGCAACTCGCCTCGGCGTAGTAATCGGTGAACAACATGCCCTCTTTGGCGAGCTTGTCGAGGTGCGGTGTCCGACCGGCCATCAGGCCACGGTGATAGGCACCGATGTTCCACATGCCGATGTCATCGCCCATGATCACGACGATGTTCGGCTTCTTGCCTGCCTGAGCAGCCTCCGCAGAGACTTTCACGTTGTGTGCGTTCACCAATGCCTTCGCCCTGTCGGTACCCGCAGAGCACAGAGGACAATCGCCGGAGTCGGCGTCGGCGGCCGGTGCCGCGTCAGCGCGATGGAACGGGTTGAGCTTGTTGCTGGCAGCGGCGTACCCGAGTGCGCCTCCCACCGCCAGCACGAGCAGTAATTGAATCTTTGAACCTATCATTTACTTCCTCCAGATGTGAACTCGGACAGATGGGTGTGGGCAACACACGTTGGTTACCCTCCACCCGACAGTTCGACTGGATCTCTCTAATTGCGAGTCTTACTTCTCGAATAAGTGTGTATCGCGAATAGGTGCTATTGGGGCGTCAGGGTTTCAACTCCCACCCCTTGAGCTTTTCCCGAGCCGTCCCAAAATTGCCGAGATGGTAAACTGACACCCCTGCGAGCGAGAACGTGAACGTCTCGAACTTCTCGTCAAGCATCTTCTTCAGGTAATCCTCGGTGGGGGTGGGCGTCACGGAAGTCGGTGGCTTTTTCATTGTGTGGATGGGAGAATGAATATGAGTACGAAATTCATCCCGGCAGGAGC
>DASZJS010000815.1:0-6605 GCA_035947935.1 Gemmata sp.
CGGCGGCCCCGGCATCGGTATCGCATCGCCGCAGGTCGAGTTCCCAGGTGGCTTCTTCCCATCCATCGAAGCCCGTTTCCTGAATGAACTTGAGCCACTTGGCCTCGGGAATGCCCCCGAACTGCCCGCGGACGAGCCCAATCTGGTGGTGGCTGCCCTTGCCGGACTTGTGTTTTTCGGTTTGGTGGAAACCCATGGGAGAGACTCCTGTTGGTCAAGATGAGAGCGGCCGACATCGGCCGCGAAACGTCGCAACGATTACCGCAGACTTTACGGCTAGTAGAAACCGAGGGCAAGCGGCTACCATGACGATCCTCGCGTTTCAGCGTTTTGGCTTCAGGTAGCTATTCGTTTCTTCGAGTTCAATAATCTTCAGTGAAATGTAATACCGCTGCTGCCTTGATGTGCTGCGGTGTTCAATCTCATTGGGTATCATTGGGCTGAAAGTGGTTCAGAGGGCGATCGATGACCGAAGAGGAATAGCTGGCATGCGATGACTGGCCCAAGATGCTTCGTGCCCTCCCTGATATCGACGGATCGCGGAAGCTACGGCTGTGGTGCGTCGCGTGGGCTCGGCTAATCCTCACAGGTGCCGAGACTCGTATTCCACTCAGTGGGGCAGGAACGGAGGCTATCGCTGCATACACCAGGGAAGTTGATGCGGCCGAAGCGTTCGCTGACGGACTGTTAACCCGCCGCGAGCTTCACTCAGCGAAGGCTTCTAGCGGGGGACCACACAACGTCTTCCATTTCGCGTCCAGTCTATCGAGGCTCACACCGGATCGCATCATTACTCTACTCTGGGAGTGGGTACATGAATTCCCAATCCCGTCCGACAAGCAACTCGCGGCGTTCATCAGTGACATCTTCGGCAACCCTTTCCACCCAGTGTCCATAGATCAATCTTGGCTCACTCCTACCGTCCTTGCCCTCGCCCAGCAGATGTACGATTCCCGTGACTTCTCTGCGATGCCGATACTGGCCGATGCTCTTCAAGACGCTGATTGCGATAACGAGGACGTGTTGAACCACTGTCGACAATTGGGCGAGCATATTCGGGGCTGCTTTGTGGTCGATTTACTGCTTGGAAAATAGTAGCAACCAGCCAGTGCTCTTTTCCCTCATTACGATGACGTTGACCACCTTCCGCTGGCAAGGGATGATCGGGTGATGACCGCCGAACGCTTGCTCTTCTGGCTTGTCCGCGTGAATGCGGGGGTTCTCCTCCTCGCTGCTCCTTGTGCGTTGCTTCCGTTTGCCTGGATGGATGCGATCCACCGCGAACCCCTCGGGCTTGGCTCGCTCCCCGACATTCCAATCACGAAATATATGGCTCGCTCGCTTTGTGTGGCGTATGCGTTGCATGGGGCCATTATCTTGAGCGTCACCCTCGACTGGGCACGTTATCGACCAATGGTTCCCCTTCTGGCACGGTTGCACATAGGCTTTGGTTGTGCGATGTTGGGCTTGGATTGGGAGAGCGGGATGCCGTGGTGGTGGACTTTCAGTGAAGGGCCATCCATCATTGGTTTTGCATTGCTGATTTTGGCAGTCAATCGCCGGGCGAGTCGGGGCGGGAAAAGCGTTCCAGAATAGTTCATATGACGTTCAGAGCGACTTGCACTTGCTCTCACTCGAAGCCCTCGCGGCTCCTGCTCGACGGGTTTTTCAGGGATCGTGCTTCCCGTTCAACGGTCTACGACTGTCTTCTCACTTTCGGTTCGGAAACCGTCCCCATCATCCGTAAGTGTATCGGAATGTTACTGCGAGCATTATCGATTCATCGCGACTAAACGCCAAAGTCGGCACAATCCATCATCTCATCTGTTCATTTGCAATGCCCTCCATCAAGACCCTCTGGAGACCTGATGTTGGCGTGCTGCTGCAGACGATATCAGCGATTAATTCCGCCAATTCAACTCAATGACTGCAATGCGAAAAATCACTTGGTTCACTGTTCTGGCTACAACCCTCATGCAAGCTGGACTGTCTTCCGCTGGGGAAGAGCCCAAGGTTCTTTATGGCTCTTACCTGCAGACATCGTTGCCGGACCCGATCCCCATCCCGGATCCACCACCATCCGTCTCGCTGCCTGACTACAATCCGACCGCTACTGGACAAGGTCGGTTTTGGGGAACCGCCGAGTATCTGATGTGGTGGCCCAAGAGTAGTTCTGCCCCTTCGGTCGTCTCTGGCGTATCGCCATCGCCCACGCTGGTCAATGCGACCGCACCTCTTCCGACCGGAACCGGTTTTCAAGGCTTATTGACCCTCGGCAACACTCCGGGTGCCCTGAACCTCAACACAGCAAGCATCGCAGCCGGCAATTCCGTCCTTGGCCTTCAATCCGGAGGTCGTTTCACGCTTGGCTACTGGCTTGATCCCGACCAACACTTTGGCATCGAAGGTGGCTATTTCTTCCTCGGCGTTGGACACGATTCCTCAGCCAGTTCCAATGGATCGCCAGCGCTGGGGATTCCATTCATTGATGCCAATACCGGTCTGCCAACAAGCTACACGATCGCTCAGCAATCAACGACAACTCTGAGTAGGCAGTTCGTCAACACAACTCCGGGTGTGTTCGTGCATCTCTTCGACACGACAACAACAACTGCCGCCACGGGCAGCGCTGCCGTTCGTTCCAGTGGCGGTTTCCAGGCGTTTGATGCCAACGGCATCTTTAACGTCATCAATGACCGTAGCTGGCATTTGGACTTGTTGATGGGCTTTCGTTATGCGGAACTGGATGAAAACCTGGAGATGGCCAGCACAGTTACTCGCACGCAAAACATCACGACCGTTTTTGAACCAGCGCTCGGGCTTCCCATTAATGGGCAGCCCGTCGTGGATAATTCCCTCGTTGTGAACAACCGGACGGACCAGTTCAACACCCGCAACAGCTTTTATGGAGGTCAGGTGGGAGCCCGGAGCGAATTCCGCTTCGATCAACTGTCTCTGTTCGTTGGGGCACAGGTGGGGCTGGGTGATATGTCCGAAGTGGTCGATGTGAACGGGTTCTCCAACAATACAACGCTCAGTTCCATCACCCCCACGAAGAGTACCCTGCTGGCTGGCATCCCGTTGACCATACCCACCGGTGCAGCTGTGGTGACATCGAAAACGGTCACCCAGTCAGTTGGAGGCCTTTTCGCTCAACCGGGCAATATTGGCTCCTATCAGCGCAATGTGTTTGCAGTCGTGCCGCAAGCGGACTTCAAAGTTGCGTATCGCATTACCGACCGAATCACGGGAACCATTGGCTACTCGTTCGTTTACATGAGCAGTGTTGTCCGCCCTGGCGATCAGATCGACCACGTCATCAATCCCGGTCTTCTGGCATCGCCTCCTGTTCCCGGAGCGACCAGACCTTCCTTCGCGTTCCAGGGAACGGACTTCTGGGCGCAGGGCGTCACGTTTGGGTTGTCGGTTCGATACTAACCGCACGCGCTTGTGGACATCGAAAGCGACTTCGACCTAACCAAGGCAAATTGGGTACAATAACCATCTGGCTGTTCGACAATAACAGCGCCATCGCTCACGGATACAAGTGGAATTGAACACTCTCGCTTGTGGTGTGAGGACGAGCATTATGGGCTGCTGGAACTGCCTTTTGCTCCTCACTCTCGTGCTACTTTGCGGGTGTGGCTTCAAGCCTCCGCCCCCAGACTCCAAGCAGATCATCGGGGAGTGGGTGGTGGTCGATTTTCAGTCGCCGACGGCGGCTGAAGACCGCGGGCAACGCCGGAAGAAGGCGATTGTTACCGAGGGGACATGGTCGCAGCAGTTCCAGGGAGATCGGTTCGAGGACTTTGAGTACGCACTCGACCCGAACAAGAACCCAAAGGAAATCGACCTGATATACACTGCCCCGAACGGTCGGCGGCTGACAGTCCGGGGTATCTACGAGCTAACGAGCGACCGGCTACGGCTGTGTCTCGGTTCTCCGCCAGTTATCCAGAAAGACGGGAAGGTTGATTGGGTGGAGAGTGTGCGGCCGATCGAATTTGAAGCGAAGCAGGGTGCGCTGATCACTTACCGACGGGCGACGGGATGAGAGGTGTATCTCAATGATGTGAACCGGGTCGGTTTCAATCCCGATCCCGTGACAACATCACCTGAGCATAGTTTCATGGGTGCATATCACGATTGGCTCATCTTAACGAAGTCCATTCAGTCTTACCAACCTGTTGCGCGATCTCGTTGATACGAACTTGTGCCAGCCACGCTTCGCAGTTCAGGCTGGACGCACGCGATTTGATCTTTCTTAACTCATTCGATGACAGGGCGGATAACAGTTTCGGAATAACGCTGGTTTTTACCTGAACGAGTCTTATGCATCCGTTTTTGTGGACCTGGATGTCTGTCGAACCGGGCTGTTTTGTGTCCGGGTCGCACACCCAACCATCAGCCGCGAAAGCCGCTTCGACAATTCGATCGCCAATATAGCCAATTTCATCCTGAGTCATGGACGTACCTTTCCCCATCGCTGGGAAGAATTCCGCACAGAGTTGTGAAAACAAAGTAACCGCGAGGGGAATCAGGAAGTGTGGTGTCGGGCCACACCGCCATCGCCCAGACGACCAGATGATACAGGCCGTTGAAACGTCACCACATCAGCCTCGGAATAGCACTGTTTCGATCACACAGATTACCTGCAGCCGGGTCGGTGATCGGGTCACCCTCTGAGATTCCGACGTCCAGCTCTCGCCTGGACAAAAACCTCCCGGGAAAAGAGTGCAGTCCCTCTGCAGTGTGGACACACGGCAAGACCTCCGTCGAGAGTGGGGGTGAGTGTCACCTGGTCATCGGTCAGGTCGATCACGAACTGACAACGCGGGTTCGAGCAGGTGGCCGTCGGGCGGTCGGTGGACATCATGTGAGTTCTCTTCGGGTCAGCGATTCGCACCCTGCAGTCTAGCTCAGGGAAATCGCACGAGTCATAAAACCTCCCCGGGTCTCTTTGCATCAGTGGGCGACAAGGGCCGAGGAAATCTCACAAGGGACCACAGCGACAGGAGAGGCAGAAAGTGCGACAACCCGCGATGTCTTCGCACAAGTATCGGATAAAACCCCACAATTCCTGTGACGCCTGAATAGGCGATGATTCCTTCTCCTTTCTCCGACCATCCAGGAATTTGGTTAGCGATTGCTGCCCGCGGTCTCGATACTATTCGTCGCACTACACGCCACAGACACCTCGGGTATCTCGCGCCTAGTCGGCTCAACCTCCTCACACGAAAGCCGGCTTGCCATCACTGCAACCCCTACAGTATTCGACTCTTACCTGGCAGAGATTAACCGTATACCACTGCTCTCAGCTAACGCCGAGAAGGAGTTGGCACGCCTGATCGCCACGGGCAACCGTGTGGCTCGGGACCAAATGGCCCTGGCCAACCTGCGACTGGTGGTCCGGATCGCCCGCGGGTACGTCAGCAAGGGGCTCACCCTGGAGGACTTGATCGCTGAGGGGAACGTCGGTCTCCTCCGAGCGGTCGAGGGGTTCGACCCGGAGATGGGCACCCGGTTCAGCACTTACGCCAGCTATTGGGTCAAACAGTCGATCCGGAATGCACTGAACAAGTCCGGACACACCGTTCGGCTACCCCAGTACATGGGCTCCCTCTTGGTCAGATGGCGGCGAGCCGAGGCCAAGTTCCGCGACGAATTTGGTCGGGAAGGCTCCCAGGAGGAGGTGGCAGCCCATCTCGGGCTAACGGCCAGGCAGACCCGGGGAGTCGCCAAGGGCCAGAAGGCGATCGTGGGAGGACAGATGAGTGGGAAGGACGGGGAAGATGCATTGGGCACCCTAGTGGCGGACGGCCGGGCTGGAAATCCTGATGAACTCCTGGACACCGCAGACGCCTTGCGTGCGGCCCTCGGGTCACTCGACCGGCTGGGAGCCAGGCAGGCGACCATCCTACGGCTGCGATTCGGACTGGGTGATGAGGAGCCGACCACCTTGAAGGAAATCGGGAAACGGCTGGGGTTGACCCGGGAGCGGGTCAGACAGATCGAGCGGGATGCTCTCGCTGAACTCCGCAAACGGCTGGAGAATGCAAGACCAAACCGGCAGCGACTGGTTGCCGATTCACCCTACCAGCACGAGGGTCACTCACCCCGGGCTGCGTGAGAGAACAAGAACCGGGGCGAACCATCTGCGATCCGCGACTCCCGCACGGGCACTCGGCAAGGAGGATCGCATGGAACGCTCTCTTTCAGCGTTCTCGTCTTCAAATATCACCGAATGACGCCGAACTGACACTCCTCACCCTCCGTCGTGGCGGTCTCGAACCTCTACCACGCCGGATCAAGACCATCACGGTATGCCAAGTCGTTCGCCCAGTGTCAAAAGGATGCCACCGTATCCCCAGATAGAATGAGAGGCGGCGATATTATCGATTTCTTGTCCACTTCCGAACTGCATTCGCAATTCTTAGTTTTGGGGAAGACTCCCAAGGAAACTGACTCCCACAGATCCGTCGGGGTGGCGGAAGAGGTACGAATGGACGAGAAGACGGCTGGTGAATCGCCTTTTGTCAGCGCACAAAGCCATGGGTCCGCTGACCAATTTCGTTTGCTTGTAGAAGCGGTGAAGGATTACGGCA
>DASZJS010000816.1:0-1921 GCA_035947935.1 Gemmata sp.
CTCCCAAATACTCGCCCACCTTGGTAAACACATCGGACCAAGGGTCAGTTGGGGATCGCACCTCAACCACCATGTTCGGAGCCACAGAGAGTAGGCCGGGAGGCATTTCTCCCTTCGGAAGGCGGTCGTAGCTGAAGTAACACACATCCGCTCCACGGACACGTTCCGGGTCATCTTTCGTCCCGACACGAACAAATGAGTCGTTCGTCGTGACGTGACCGAGATCGTTCGCATCCACGATTGTGCCGATTGCCATCGCGATGCGGTAGCAGACTTTTCCGTGTTGTTGTTGGGGCATGGGCAACTCCAGGGGAATGCCATCGATCAACTCAGCTCCGCGGCCTGCATATCGCCGCGCGAACTCATCGGCAGTCATCCTGGCTACGGGAACGGGTAGAGATGGTCGCGGTGTTTGAACGCCAGTCGTCATTGCAGGTTCCTCGAATTCCATTTGAACTTTACCAGTTCTTCACGACAGATCGCTAGACCAACTGACCTGTAAGGATCGAACGCCCGCGATGTATAGGTGGGAGTATCCCATGTCTCGAAAAGAGAGTTCCAGTATGCACTCGATTGCGCCTGATACAGTCCTCAATCAACTCCGCTGGCGGTATGCGACCAAAAAATTTGATCCAGCCAGAAAGATTCCAGCTGATGTGTGGTCCAAGCTCGAACAAGCCGTCGTGCTGGCCCCATCCTCCTATGGACTCCAACCGTGGAAGTTCATCGTGGTCACGAACCCCGCGGTACGCAAGCAGCTTCATCAGGTGTCGTATAATCAGCCACAAATCCTGGATGCCTCGCAGCTTGTTGTGTTTGCAGCGAAGAACCCGCCAACCCCGGCAGATGTGGAACTGCACATAGCCAGGACGGCTCAGGTACGCGGACTCAAACCCGAGGTTCTGGAAGACTACAAGAAGCGGATGCTCGGCTCGCTCTCGCACATGACAGAAGCCGATGCCTTTACCTGGGCGGCCCGACAATGTTATATTGCTCTCGGAGTGTTCTTATCTTCGGCAGCATTATTCGGAGTGGATGCCTGTCCGATGGAAGGTTTTCAGCCTGCCCAGTACGATGAGGTTCTCGGATTGAAGTCCAAGGGGCTTGGATCGGTGGTCATCGCAACCGCGGGTTATCGCTCGGCTGATGATCCGGCAGCAATACTAACCAAATCTCGCTTTGATGTGAATGATGTGATCGAACGGGTGTAATTTGAATCGCCCTGTCGGAATTACCTCTCCACAATACGTTTTCTCCATTTCGATTTCCCGGGAGTCTCCCTATGAAGCGACTTGTCGCTTGTATCGCCTTATTCGCAATTGCCCCGGTCGTAGTTGCGGCCGACTGGCCTCAGTTCCGCGGTCCCGCTGGCTCGGGCGTGGCGGATGACCAGAAGCCACCGACAAAGTTCGGACCCACTGAAAACCTTGCGTGGAAGGTCGCTGTGCCGCCCGGGGCTTCCTCGCCCATCGTTGTTGGGGATCGAATCTTCCTCACGGCTTTCGAGAACGACAAGCTCCTGACGCTGTGCTACTCGCGCACCGATGGAAAAGAACTCTGGCGAAGCACGGCACCAGCCAAGAAGATCGAAGCCTTTCACCCAACTGAGGGAAGTCCCGCGGCATCGACACCAGCAAGCGATGGCAAGCACATCGTCGTGTACTTCGGCTCGTGCGGGCTGATCTGTTACGACCTCGATGGCAAGGAGCAATGGAAGTTCGAGTTGCCAGTCGCCGAGACAAATAACGGCTTCGGTACTGGCACCTCACCCTTGATTGTCGATGGTGTTGTTTTCCTGAATCGCGACCTGATGAAAGACTCCGCCCTTTTTGCGGTCGATGTGGCCACTGGCTCGCAAAAATGGAAGACGGAGCGGCCAAAGGTCGTAACCGGTTTCGGCACCCCGACCGTGTGGGAAGCT
>DASZJS010000817.1:0-5883 GCA_035947935.1 Gemmata sp.
TTCAGCATCCCCGGTGACCGTATACCAGGATTTGCAACCGGGACACTTCATACTCGCGGCGAGCGCCCGATCTGGAACGCGGACTCGACGGTGGCAGTACGGGCAGTCGCTGAGAATTGACATACCCAGCACCATGGAGAAAGGGGCAGGTAGGGTATTGGAACCGCTGTGCCAGAACAATTGCTCAGGCTATCACTCCCAGGTCGCAGGTGCAATAAGTAGCCACCGAGAATATTGATCCACGACACTCGTTCGCTGGATCAATGTTGGTCAGGCTGGGGGCATTTCTTACTCTTCCATAAAGGCTGGGATAACATAGCCCAGGGCAACTCCGTGAAGGATTTGTCGTATTTACCGACCCCGGCAGGGGTCGCAGCGATTAGTTAGCCGGTGGTTGAGCGGAGCGACACCACCAGAAAGCGAGGATGAACACGGAGCGCTCCGTGGAGTCGGATGACGTAATCAAGACCGGTGGTGTCGCTCCGCTCAACCAGCACTCGCAATGTTCAACTCTTGATCCTCAGCGGTTCCCGGTTTGATCCAATCTCCAGTGTTGCCCTTGCGAGCTTGCGAGGGCAGATGCCTCACACCATCACGCCGTGCCGCCACATGAACCGCTCAAACGATTTGCCGTCCATCACAACAACGACAAAACCATCCGCTCATGCGCGGATGAAATAATAATCAGAATATAATTTATATGTGAGTGCGATGCCCTTGCGGAAGTCTGAAAATAGGGCGATTCTGCCAAACGAAGCTAAATCATTAAAACTCGGAACAAGATATGATCGGAATTGAGGTTATGGAGTGCTGTGTGCAAGATTTGATGTCTGAAAAGGGCCGATTTTGCACGACGAAAATAATCGCTATAACTCGGGACACAGTGTAACTGAAATTGAGGTTTAGTCGTGCTGGAAAGCCCGCCCAGGCCATCGGCTTGCAGCCTTCGACCTGGGCTTATTTGGGCCAGGGAACATGCACCAACGCTCCGCTTACTTCACATCCAGATTGATGTTCTCGGAGTGGCTGTTGAACTCCGGAGCATACATGCACTGGATGTTGGCGAAGCCGGTTGGGTACTTGCCTTTGTGCTGCACTCGCACCGGGTACTCGAACACATACACACCCTTCGGCAGATAGTCGATGAAGAAGTGCGAGGCGGTGTCCTTGGTGGACTCGTAGTAGCCGAGTCCATCCTGATACTTGTACTTCGAGAGCACGTTCACCGGCTCGGTTCCACTACCGCGGCCATCCTTCAGGTGGACGTACTCCATATCGCGATCCGTTCGCAACACGATCCGCACCACAATCTCATCGCCTACCCCAATCGCTTCATCCTGCTTCAGAGCCGCGATGACCGGGCCACTCTTGGCATAGGTCCGCTTGAACAGCTTCTTCTCCAGCTTCAGTGGAGTGCCCTCGTGGGGAGTGACCTTGGAGATGTCCTCCAGATAACTCCAGTGGACGCTCCCCCAACTGACGCCCGGATCGGACTTCTTGACGGTAATCGTTGCCAGCGATGGGTTCACCTCGCTCCGCAGGAACTTCTGTTCGTAGAACCCAGTACCGGCCTCGACCTTCTCTGGCTTGATCGTCTGGCCACCGAGCGACACCTCGACGAGTGCATCGGATTTGAGGAGGTTATCGCCGCGGAGGAGGAGAGCGTAGACCGCATCGGCCGTGGCCTTGGTCGTCTTCCAGTCGGTGGTCTGCTTGGTCTTGAGCAACCAGACCTTGCAGTCCTCAACCGCCTGGGCATCGTTCATCACCTCATCGAACGCCTCGATCATCATCGCCTGCGTTTCGATCGGTGCATGGAACCAGGAGTACGACAGTTCCAGATCGCGCCAGAACATGCCCATCTCCTCGTTGGAAACCGACCGCTCCTTGATCGACTTCATGATCCCCGTTGGCGTCTCCTTGTCGCCAAATCGCTTAAGACCGACTGCGAGGTGAGCCTGCGACTGACGGTTGGCCAGTTGCAGCCAATACTTCTTCGATTGCCCCAGCCAGTAGTCGATCGCGCTTCGGTGCTGGTTCGCGATGGCCTTGTCCGGCAGGAAGAAGCTGCGGGCATAGAGGTAGAGGGCAATGGTCGGGCTCAGGTGGTTTTCTTCCGGCTTGTGCAGGAGAGCCAACTGATACATCCGGTCGGCCCAGCCATCGAGGCGGTCAATGGCCTTGATTGCCGGAGCGGTGTCCATCTTCACACCGAGGTGCCGCAACCGCCCGTACCCGGTGGTGATGTAGAGCGTGATGTAGTCGTTCCCTGGACCACCCGGGAACCACGGCCACGAGCCATCGGCGTACTGCATCTCGGCCAGCTTCTGAGTGAGCCGTGCTGTTTCCTGATTCAGCCGGTTGTCATCGAACAGAAGGCCGACGTTTCGGCGCGACTCGCTTTCCTTCACGGCCTGACGGACCCAAGGAGTTTCCTCGAGCATCACGCCCTTGAGATCCTGGTTCTTTTCCAGCGGGCTATCGAGAGCGGGTGTGCCCTTCCACTGATCGAAAATGCGGCGAATCTTCGGATCACTGTTGGCAATGTGCCGGGCCAGCGAGTTGGCATACAGACGGCTGAAGGTTTGTTCGCTGCACTCGTAGGGATACTCCATCAGGTACGGCAGTGCCATCACGGCGTACCATGCTGGTTGGCTGACCATCTGCACGGTGTAGCTCTGGTTCCGGATGGTATCGCTCTTGCCGGACTCGCGGAGCTTGACGAAATCGAAGTTCTTCGAGCCCGCGTTGCGAATTGGCAGCGGCATCGACTCCTGGACAAGAACCCGGCGCGACAGAACAGGAATCACGCCTTCTTCGCCGTCCGAGTTCCGTTCGCTCGCAGCGACAACCTTGTAGGTGATTGGCCCGACGCCATCCGGGACACTCAGCCGCCAGGAGAAGGTCTTGCTCTCGCCTGCGGGAAGGTCGAACTCCTGCTCCGGAGTGAGATTCGTCAGTTCAGCATCGAGCGGCTTGAGCGTCCGGGTATCGGTCAGACTCAGCCGGGTCTTTCCCTTCTGCCGTGTTGCCGATTGGTTGCTCACCTTGGTGGTGAATTCCAGCACATCACCCTCGCGTAGGAAGCGCGGTGGGTTTGGTTGCGCCATCAGATCCTTGGCGGTGACGACCTCATCCTTGAGGAACCCACTCCGCAAGTTCTTGTCGTGGGCGAAGGCCATCACCTTCCACTTGGTGAGGGCTTCTGGAACGGTGAACTCGATCCGCACTTCGCCATCGTTGTTGGAGACGAGGTGGGGGAAGAAGAACGCTGTCTCGTTCAGGTTCTTCCGGGCCGAGATGTTGTTCAGATCCGGGCCTGAGCTATCACCTCCTGGCTGTCCAATTCCCTGCTTTTCACCCTTGTCCGCGCGAAGTTGGCTCATGGCACCAGCAGCCCCATCGGCCTTTGCCATGCCGCCTCCGAAGCCACCACCTGGGGCACCGGACATTGGTGCCATTGGCATAGCCCCATTCATCCCTTCATACCCCATCCCACGTTGCCACCCATACTCGGTGCCGAACAAATATCCGCCACCTTTGCCGAAGTATTCGTAGCGAACGTAGTTCGTCGTCAACTCACCGGGGAATCCGCGGTAGGTCAGATCCACTGCTTTGTGGTTCTGTGGCCAAACGTTGAATTGGTTGAGGTGCTTGGCCACATTCTCGAAGTTGAGATTCACCCAACTGTGATCCTGGCGGAAGACGTTGAAGCGATCCATCCAGGCGTGTGGCAGGTAAGCATCGAGCGACGCATCGTACATCCCCGCTACCATTTCAGCGACAGCTTTCTTGGCATCGGGGCCGGCGATGATCGCGGTATACGTTTCCTTCTGGCCCGGTTCCAATTTGGAGACGAACCGCTCCCACTTCACGGTCAACTGCTTATTCGTCCATGGCACCTCAACGCGATGGCTGGTCAGGTAGGCGCGGTTCTCCCGAACCTGTGTAACCCGAACCGTGAACCCACCGCGCATACCCTCTGTCACCAGTTGCTTGAGGACGTTCTGGCTCTTGCCCGGCTGAGTCCAGTAAGCCTGGATCACCTTGCCCATGTGTTCGACTTCGACATACGACCGGGCTGACTCGTAGCCTGTGCCCCAGAACAGCGTGAACTCCTCACCTGGCTCGACCTTCCACTTCGGGGCGGTAACCAGGTTCGGGATTTTGACGTTTAACTTGTCGGCGGTTGGGTTCAAAACCGTGATCTGATACTTCGCGGTCACCTTTTTGCCGAACTTGTCGGTGGTTTCCAGGATTGCCCGGTAAATGCCGGCCCGGAGTTTGGCGGTGGCTTCGGCCTTGCCGTTGCCGTTGGTGGCGAAGTCCGCGCTGAAGGCCACATCGCCCAGTTCCCAGCTAATCGGCTTGCTCGGATCAGGCTTCGGTTCCTCGTTCGCCTTGAACCACGGGAAATAGTGGGGGAAACCTGGGAGTTCGCTACTGGTCACCTTCTCGGGTTGCTTGAGGGCAAACACCTTGAACGTACCCTTGGCCACCTGTCCTTCACCATCGAGGGTGGTGGTGACGAGATTGAACTTCACATCCTTATCGACCGTTTGCCATTCGTCGGCAGTAATCTTGGCCCGCAGAGCAACGTACCCCACCTGCACCGACTTGGTACCGGTTCGAGTCTCGCCAGTGGTGTCGGTCACATCGGCGGTCACGGTGTAGCGGAACGATGGCTCATCCTTGGGCGAGACAGACAGATCCGGTGCCGCGACGAATGGGACGATGAAGCTGCCATCGGCCTCACTCAAGACGGTGCCGCTGGCAATCTCCTGGGCCGGGAGTTGAGGGATCGGCCGCCACCAGCAATATGTGAAGAACCAGTCTGGATAACGAACCTCGCGAGTGACTCGGAACGCGACCTTGGCACCACCAACCGGAACGCCGTTGTACTGAGTTGCCTTGCCCGGCACTTTCACGGTGTCGTTAAGTTTGAAGGAATCCTTCGGTGCCTCAACTTCGACCTTGAACTTCGGCCGTTTGTACTCTTCGACGTTGAACGCCGCAGTGCTGGGAATCCCTTCGGCATTGATGTACATCCGCCCCATCAGACGATCGCGCGGTGCGATGAAACTCCCGGAAATTGAGCCATAGTCGTTGCTTTGGGTCTGGAGCCTGCCGATCTCCTTGTTGTTCACGTCATGGAACACCACGTTGATTGAGCGGTTGGCAACAGTCTCGTAGTTGTCCTTGCCCTGATCGACACGGATTACGATCCCCTTGAACTGGATCGTCTGGCCGGGGCGATAGAGAGACCGATCGGTGAAGAACACCACCTGATCGTGGCTTCCGGGCGTCCCACGCATGCCGCCGGTGTAGGAATCGTTCAAAGTGGCGAGGAGTTGATCCTTGTGCGTGACCACGGCCATATGAGCCCGATCGCGTGGGGTGGCAACACGATACAGCCCGCTCTTGTCGGTGGTTCCCGTTTCGCCAGGAGTCCATCCGCCGTTGTTCTGTCGAATCCATGCCTGAACCTTGGCTCCATCGATCGGTTCGCCGGTGGTGGCAGTGGTAACTTGCCCCATCGCGGCACCGGAGGAGTAATCGTTCCGCTCGACAATCGCCAGATCGGCAACGAAAAAGTCTGTGTAAAAGACGGG
Organism: Gemmata sp.; assembly: GCA_035947935.1. Taxonomy (GTDB): domain Bacteria; phylum Planctomycetota; class Planctomycetia; order Gemmatales; family Gemmataceae; genus Gemmata. The sequence continues at coordinate 5,613 of DASZJS010000817.1, forward strand.
TTTGTTATTCGTTCCGAATTCGGGTGTATGGCTGGCAATGAGAGAGTAGAACCCGGGTTTGAGTCCCTCGGGAGCCGGGATCTTTTCCGTCCGGCTCTTGTAGTCTGGAGTTGCCGGCAAATCCTTCTCGAAACTCAACATCGGCTTGAGATCGACGAGAGCCAAGGCCTGGGGGTGTTGTAGGTTTTCTCGCTGCCATTGAGCGGTCTTTAGCCGCTCAATGTAGTCGGCCTTTACCACGCGGAAGTAGACTTTCGTAAGGTTCTTGTAT
>DASZJS010000818.1:0-17912 GCA_035947935.1 Gemmata sp.
ACCCGGCTTGTCATTTACGCCACTCCCAACGGCAACACCATCGAGCAAACCCTCGGCTGCGCGCCCGACGACGGTGTTGACTGGCACTTCGACATCCAGCATGTCGCAGCACAAGTTCGCAGGTTGCGTGAGGTTTCACCGAATGAGAATGTGGTCCTCGTGTGCGTGGAGGCTGAGGGGCTGAGTTGGCCGGGATGGAAGCGGAGGTACACCGACGCCCCAGACCGCCTCCGGAAGATTGTTGAGACGGTTCGTCAGTGGGTACCCGGTGAGAATGTGCGCCTGTCCATAACTGGGCATAGCGGCGGGGGTAGCTTCGTGTTCGGATTCCTCGATAGCACGGACACGATCCCGGATTTCGTTGAGCGGGTCGTGTTCCTGGATGCCAACTACTCCTACAGCGATGCCGACAAGCATGGGGAGAAGTTACTCGCATGGCTGAAGGGAGATCGCGCCCGCCGACTGGTGGTAATCGCCTACGACGACCGAAAAGCGACCCTGAACGACAAGCCAGTCGTTGGCCCGGACGGCGGAACATTCCGCGCGACTGAGCGAATGCGGACGCGGTTCGCCAAGGACGCGATGTTCACCGAGTCTACCGCCAACGACATTGACACCCTCACTGCGCTGGACGGCCGCATCGCATTACTCGTCCATACGAACCCGAAGAACCGTATCCTGCACACAGCGCTCGTTGGGGAGATGAACGGTCTGCTCCTTGGGCTGACCGACCCCGATGCGATGCCCGCGTGGGGTACATTCGGCGGGCCGCGTGCATATGCGAAATGGGTGCAGCAGGCTCCGCACATCCCGAAACGCCCGGCAGATGCGGTCGGCGGCACGGAGTTCTTCAAGACGCTCGACAAACTCACAGCGGCCGGGCGTGAGGAGGCAGTCGAACGAGAGATCCTTCGGGGAAATATTCCTGACTTCCTCCGCGCGTTCCAGCAAGTGACCGTGAAGGCAAAGGATGCGACCGGGAAGGAGCAGACAGCCGCGATCGAAGTGATGCCGGACTACCTGGCGATCGGGAGCGATATGGACTTTGTGCGGGTGCCGATGACGCCGCGGACCGCTGCCCGAATCGCCGACGCGTTCGGTTGCGCGCTGCCAACCCGCAAAGTGGTGGATGAGGTATATCGGGCTGCAGGTGTGAAACTGGAGCCGAAGCCGCTGACCCAAGACCGCGAGTCGTCGGGTACCTTCCTGCGGCACAACTCGATTATTGAGGAGCAGCGGGCCGGCAAGAAACTGGGAGAACTGGTCGCGGGGATCAAGAAGGACATGGTTGTGTCAAACCGGCTGGATGAAAAGCTAAACCGCGTGGCGATCTACGGCTGGCACAAAACCGATGGCAAGGCGATCCAGCCGCTCACCATCGTTCACACCGAGGAGTACGTCGATTACAGCCACGGTGTCCGACTGATGCAACGGGCAGTCAAGGTGGATGGGAAGACGTGGGATGTGCGGCAGCTTCTGAACTCCACCAACCTTTGTGGGCTGCTCAGCGACGAGGGGTCGATCACTCACCCCGCGTATTGACACACCTTCACCATCACCTTCGTTATCGCCGCATTCTTGATGTGTAAACTCCGCAGGGTTATTTCTTCCTACCGAGACCGAACTGGTCTCCAGCAGCGACTGGCACCCCGTCCTTGAAGTGGATCTCGACCATCTTCTCACTGTGAACCGGGCGGCCCTTCTCATCGGCCAGCGTTGTCACGATCTTCTTCGTCGACGCGTCGATCACCTCGCCAGTGGATGGGTACCCGTACTTCCCATCAAGGCTGAACGTGACCCACCCTGGTTGCTCGCGGAGTTTCACGCTCGATCTGTACATCGGTGGCATCGCCGTCGCATCAAACACATGGACTTGCTCGTTGAAGGCATCGACGACCCACACCTCTTTCTCGTCAGGCGACAGACCGATGCCGTGGCTCGGGCAGCCGTGTCGCTTCACCATTCCTGATTTGAAACCCGGCACTTCGACCCGGTGCAGCTTCTTCCCAGTTTTCAGGTCGCCGATCTCGAAGCCCAGCAACTCGTTCACGTTCACGAAGCACAGGGTCTGCGTCCCGTTAACGGTGAAAGGCCGGATCGAGGCAGCGAACGGCCCGACCTTGTCGATCACCTTGTTCGTCATGGTGTCCGCGACAAACAGGAAGGGCGACTTTAGCCCCGCGAGGTAGACCTTCTTCCCGTCGAGCCCGCAGATCGTGTTATGTGCTCCACTCTTCGTCTCGATGTCGGTTATTACCTTCCCACCGATCGCATCGACGACATTCCAGATGTCCTTCTCGAACGACGGGACGAACAGCGTCTTTCCGTTGGGCGTGGCGGCAAGCCGGTCGCACCCTTGAGGGAGTTCCACGCCCCAATCCGTCTTTTCGCTTACCAGATCGATGCAGTACAGCGATTCCGGCGTGGTGAAGTGGAGTTTCCCGGTAACCGCACTCGCGACCACACCTTTGATGTTTCGCGGACTGGCGGCCTTGCTGGCGTCAGTGGCGATCCGCTTGACGAACTTGTGCCCGTTGTCGATGTCGAACACCAGGATACCAGCCCCACCGAACTCCAGGTAATCCCGGATACCGGGGCAGACGACGTAGAGTAACCTCGTTATGTGGGCCTCGGCCCGTGCAGTGAGTGGGCCAACGAGGGACGTGGCGAGAAACGTGCGTCGATTCATGGCGATACCTGGAGAGTGGTGGATGAGTTCGGGTTTAGTCTCGGCGTTGTTCACCGTGCGGTCAAGCATTCATTGGTATACACTTCATGTATCGCTCTACTCGGCTTGGCTCCCGCGTTTCGGTGGTCCAATAACAGGCACATTCTGCCGGCTCGTTCTCGCTCGATTCCCCTTGTACGGGGCTGCTTTGTGGTGGACCTTGCACTTGAGAAGACATGAGGGCAGAAGTAACCGGGATGGTAGTCGGCCCGGCACCGTTGCCAACCGTACCCCGGACAGCCTCGCATCTTCGGTTGCGAAAACGCCACCTTTCGAGGGAGTGCGAACGGCTAGAATGGGGACAGTTCGAGTGGATGGGGACCGCCAGAAAAGATGGTGCCAATTGGGCAGTGGGTTTTCGGACGTCCTCACCAACCCGACCCGAAGTCTTGACTTCAATGCTGCTAACCGCGAAGTTATTAGAGAAACTGACGCGATGACGCTTCTTCGATGAGTCCCCAAAAGCGGGATACAAAGAGAGCCTATTCATCCGTTACTTGCCTCAAACCACAAGCCGTCCCATCAATCCAATTTCGTCGATGGACCTGCAAATCTCGTTCATCACCCACTACACGGAACTCTACGGCGCAAATTTGTCGTTGTTGAATCTTATTGAGGGGCTCGGCAAGTACGGGGTTCAAGCCCATGTAATCTGCCCCGACCAGGGCGATCTACTTGGGGCACTGGCCCAGCGTGGTATTCCGACCGCGCTGCTCCCTTTTGAATGGTGGGTCTCAACGCGGCGAACAGTGGCGGGAGCTGCGAAACGGCTCTATCGAAATGTCCGACACCTCCGCCCAATCGTCGATCAGATCGCTCGCTGGAGGACGGACCTGGTCTATTCCAACTCGTCTGTCTTCGCAATCGGCGCGATGGCGGCGGCTAAACTCCGGTTACCGCACGTGTGGCACATCCGTGAATTTGGCAATAGAGACTACGATCTTTGGCCCGATCTTGGGTCGTGGTTGGCTCGCCGCGTGTTGAGGACTGCGGATGCCACGATCTTCGTTTCCAAGGCTTTGAAGCAGGCGTTCCTTGGGAGTGGAAACCCGATAAATTCGCACGTCATCTATAACGGTGTCGCCCAAGAAGCCGTGTTCGATGAGCGTCGCCGCGCTTCGGATGCACTCCAGGGTCGATGTCAGCGATTCACGTTTGTTCTTGTCGGTCGTTTTCGCAAGAGCAAGGGACAGGCAATCGCGATCAGGGCTTTCTCGAAGGTTGCAAATCGGTTTCCTGACGCACGATTGATTCTCGTTGGCGATGCGGGTCAAACCGGAGAACAAAGTTACTTCGATCATTGCCACGCACTCATCAAAGAACTGGCTCTCACAGATCGAGTCGAGTTCTGGGGGTATATTCCCGATCCAGAACGTGCGTTTCTGGCTTCGGATGTCGCCCTGATGTGTTCGCAAAACGAGGCAATGGGCCGCGTCACAGTGGAGGCAATGTCTACGTGCCGACCGGTGATCGGCAACGACAGCGGGGGTACCCGAGAGTTGATCGACCCCGATCGTACCGGCTTGTTATTCCAAGGAGACTCCGATTCGCTGGCGGAGTGCATGACCCGTTACATCATGGCACCAGAACTCGCGCGGCAACACGGAGAGGCTGGGTGGCGTGTGGCTAGACAGCGTCATTCGACAGAGACCTATGCAACACAAGTCTACAATGTGCTACACGGGGTTTGCCGGCCTTCCGGCTCGGGGTCAAAGGGTTAGCTGGGCGATCGTATGGGCGAGGCTACCCGACCAATTCGTCGGGATAAAACGGAGAGCTTGCCTCTTGCGATCTAATGGAGTTCGATCTCGAAAACACTATCGCCTCCAGTGATCGTCGTTTCCAATTCCGAGCGATCCAAGTCGGAATACTTCTCCGGAATCAGAAACAGCGGCGTTGAACGGCCTCGTCCAACAGCGCCCGAGAACCTTGTCTGCCCGCCATTGATTAACGATCGCGTGTGTTCCGACTGTCGGGGATCCAAACAAGTCACTGCGATGATGGCTCTCCCAACGCTCACATCAGTCAGGTGATACGTGCCGGTGGGGTCGATCTGAGTAGTTTGAACGAGCCCGTCCGAAGTCCGGACCTGGACGGTCCCGAACTGCAATTTCTGTCCCTGATAGCTCACTGTTCCACTCAGGTCGCCCTTGTTGGAACACCCGCACATACCGAGCACAACTACGAGAACGAACCCACGAACACCGATCGATGATCTGAGAGTTTGCATGGCAAATAACCTCCGTTCAGGATTTTTGTGTTGGTCTTTCAATGCCAATCAGGAATCCAGGGATTGAAATCCCTGGAAAGTCCGGTGAGATAGTCGAATGGACAGCAGGATTGGGTTTAATCGAGCGATACGATCTCCCCACCGGCCCGGGTAGCCAGCGGGATGGTCTGAGCCTGATCCGAGTAGGGCAGGAAGCGAACCGACCCGTCTGCGAATGCCCAGTTTCCGCCACCTTGGTGGAAACTCCAGAACTTGGTGCTGGAACAGTTTTCGGTCACAATTCCCGGAGAGAACAAACCAGGCAGGGAACAGTTTGGGTAGAACGACAAGTAGTTCTTGGTTCCCAGCAGATCGTCGAAGTCGGAGAAACTCCACCAGCCAAACACCAGGTCAGCCGCGGGTGGTCGCTCGCCGATCATCAGTGTGTTGCTCGTCCCATCGAGTACATCCGTCACGCGAACCTTAACCGATGGTTCAAAGATGCCTCCCTGCCCGACCGGAACAGTTCCATCGGAGTTGTAGGTCGCTCCGGTGACACCAACGTACCAAGTCAGTCCGGCAGTCTCCTGACCTTGCGTGGTCCCACCTTGCCCGGTAACCTCCCCGCGAGGCTCCGACGGGCAAAAGTACGTGTTCACCGGCGTCCGAATGTTGGCGTTAAAGTTCTGCTGGCACGCATTGTAGAGTGGTGCCTGCTCAACGTAAGGCAGGAGTTGGTACAACCACCCACCGGCAGTCGTAAAGGCGTTCAAAGCACCGGGGTTCCGACCTGGAGGAAAAGTCCCGTAAGCTGATTCGTAGTTGTAGCAAGCGAGGCTAATCTGCTTCAAGTTGTTCTGGCACTTCGCTCGTGCCGCGGACTCCCGGACCTTCTGCACAGCGGGCAGTAGCAGCCCGATCAGTATGGCGATGATTGCAATCACCACCAGCAATTCGATCAACGTGAAACCCATTCGGGCTCGGTGAGCGGAATAACACATAGTTCTTCTCCAATTAATGTGTAGGTGATTTGGCCTTGGAACCACGATGCGCCATAGTGACTTCAGGTTTTGGATTCGTTGTTGCGATTCTCGACACAGACGGTTTCGGCAGGTTGGATAGGAGGTTTCCCGGGGTAATAAACCCCGGGAAACCTCAGCGACGGATTACAATCCCCAGGTGGTGATGGTGGTGGTGTTATCATCCACCGCGGCGAACTCCAGTTGGCCATTCACTACCTTAAACCCGAGCCCGAACGCACCGCCGTTGGCCGGATCGACTGGGAACTGCGCCAGGAATTTCCCACTCGTAGTGAACTCGCTTATCTCACTCGGATTGTTCGGATCCACGTTCTGAGCATCGCTGTTGGCGATCAGCAGATTCCCGTTCGGGGCAATCACGAGTCCAAGCGGCCCATGAAGGGTGGTGGCACCATTCACCACCAGTGTGCCCATCCCACCGTCGGTCGTGGTGGTCGAGGCGTTGGCGATCGCGTAGACCGCATCATCGACAGATGAGGCAACGTAAAGAACATTCGTGGCAGCGTTGTAAGCCAGCCCGGCGGGACCGACGACGAACGCCGCGGGGTCGAGGCGGTGTCCGTAACCCGATGCGATTATGGTCTCGCCTACCAGCTTCACGGTGTTGTTCTGAATCGAAAGACCGAGTCGGACGACTGTGCCGCTGAGGACGTTCGAGACGAACACCTGAGCTGTGCTCCCCGTGTCGTTGGCAACAGTCAGATACCACGGCCCATCCAGCGCCTTGGTGGCGATTGTTGCCACGAGTTGCCCATACTTGTTCAGGATCTGGAGACTGCCGACCTCCGGGGTTCCCTTCACGTTCGGAACATTACCGACGATCACAAACCCCGCCTTGAGGAACCCCAGGGCAGCCGAGAGCCCTGGCTGGGCGCTCTTGAAAAGGGTCGTCGCGGCACCGGTCGAGTTGATCTGGACGAGTGTCGTGCCGAGCCCCTGCGTGCCAGCCGCATTGTTGAAGTTCGTGACTATCAGGGCACCCGGCTGGAATACGCCACCCTTCGGGAAGTTGGCGGGAACAAACGCGACCCCGTATGGGTTGGTGTCCCCATCGCTTGGGACGGTCGAGTGGGACGTGGGAGCGAGCCCATTCGTATCGAACGCACCCACATCAAGGGTCATACCTTGTGCGAACGATGGGCGGATGTATCCCCGTTCATCGAGCGCGGGTGGAGTGAGAGCCTCAACCCCATGCCCGATCGCGGGGCTCCCCGGCAGGATAGCTTGTGTGTCCAAAGTCGTCGAATCAGTGTGTACACCGACAGTGGGGCCACCATTGTTGCCGAAGTTCCCGAACAGCGGATCGACGTTGAGTTGGGTCGTGCTGGCCGTGAACCCGGTGCTCCCGGCAGGTTGACCGACGATGTTCCCACCGAGATCCTCAATCATCCCGGTCGGGTTGGCAACGTCCCCACCCGTTCCGCTGGAGTTCCCAGCGAAGATGGTGTTCTCAGCCGCCAAGGTAGTCGCGCTCGCGGTGGACCAGAACACTCCGCCACCAGATGCCGTGGCCATATTCCCCGTGATCGTGTCGTTGATCAGCACTAAACCGCCGTTGCCACGCGAAAAGTCAATGCCTCCCCCGTTGCTGCCGAAGGCATTGTTCCCGTAGAAGGTGCTGTTTGTGATCGTCGATTCCTGCGCGCCATTGCCAGTTCCCCCGAACTCCAGCCCACCTCCACTCCCGCTGCTTGTGTTGTCGGAGAACGTGACCCCCGTCAGGTTCAGGGTCTCTCCGAGGAAGATCAGCCCACCGCCGAAACCACCGATTCCAGAGTTGTTGTCGCGCAATTCCAGGTTGGTTCCGTTTGTAAGCGGGCCGTTCACTTCGAGGCCGCCACCTTGGTTGTACCCTGTGTTCTGGACGAACAGATCGTTGGTGAGGAGAAGGTCCGTGAGGGAACCCGTGTACACACCTCCGCCATATGCGGCGAGATTGTCGCGGAACGTGCTGTTCTCGATCGTTGCGTTCTGGGATGAGATGGCGATGCCACCCCCGACGTACGTTGAGACGTTACCCACAAAGAGAGAGTTCTGAACTGTCAAGGTGTCCCGATTGTTCTCGTCTCCATAACCGCCACCTTGGTAGAGCGAGTAGTTACCCGAGACTGTGGAGTTGGCGATTGTAGCGGCCCCATTCCCGGCATTCCCAATCCCGCCGCCAAAGTTGTGGGTATAGTTGTTCGAGATCGTGGCTCCATTCACGTTCAATGTTGCGCTCTCGAACTGGGCGATCGTGGCCACACCCGTGATGTTGGGGGTATTCGTCGAGAAAGTGACCGTCGGCGGTTGGTCGTACCCACTGCCCGGATTGGTGATCTGAACCCCGACGAGCTTGCCGCCAGAAACAATCGCGGTACCCTCCGCTCCGCTCCCCTTGCCGTCCACGGAAGTGAACGTGACGGTTGGCGGAGAGGCGAGGTCGAAGAGACTAGTATCCGTGACCGTCACCCCGGTGACGACTCCGCTGATGTCATTCAGCCAGATGCCGCCACCGCTGTTGACAGCAGTGTTCCCGGAGATAACTGTTCCGGCATTGATATTCACCATCCCCGATCCATCGGTCGCGATCCCGCCCCCGGAGTTCCCGGCGTGATTGTTTCTGATCGCGCTGTTGTTCGCAGTGAACACCCACGGGGCACTGACGATGTTCTCAAAGGCGATCCCGCCGCCGTCCTGTGAGGCGTTGTTGTTCTGGATCACTATGTTGGTCAGGGTCAGAGATGCGTTCCCCGAATCCCGAATGCCACCACCGCTTCCGGATGGATTGTTTGTGGAGTTCACGTAACCATTCTGGATAGTGAATCCTTGCATGGTGACTGTGAATGGTGCCGTGGTCGGATTGGGGTTCGGGTTGATGTCGAACACACGATCCAGGTGGTTCCCATCCACCGCCACCACTCCACCGCTCGTGTTCACGATCGATAGATTTCCTCCTGACGCCAGAATGTCGAAGCTGCCCGAGGCGTTGTTGCCCTCGTCCGCACCAGCCAGCGTAATCTTGTAGGTTCCGGCAACGGCGAGTTCGATCGTATCGGCCCCCGCGGAGGCGTTTGCGGCGGTGATCGCGGCCCGCAAGCTGGGGGCGATGTACGGATTGGCTGCCGTCCCAGTGTGTCCGGAGGTGATCACCGGGCTGTTGTTGTCGGCGAGGCTGATGACCTTGTAAACCGCAGGAACCGTGCGTTCCTCCAGGTTTTCGATCTGTAACCTCGTCTCATTCCGACGCTGGGGCACGCGGTTGCGTCCGCGAGCAGTCGAATTTTTCCCCGAAAGACCCAATCGACGTCGGAATTGTTCCAACCACATGGCAAGCTCCGGTGTGTGTGTGAAGACGGATCTGCACATCCGCGAATGCAGGACTGCGATCCGAAGCTGGACGACGGCCATCGACTCCGACAGAGCCGGAAGAGAGGCGAATCGTCCTCACATCACATAACCAGGAGTGTGTGACAGCATTTTTTCGAGCGCGAAGCAGATTCAGGCGATCAGATCGCCAAGTTCTTCGCGAAGTCGGTTGAGAACACGGGATTTGGCTTTGCGAACGGCAGCGCTGGTGACTCCCATCTCCGTGGCGATGATTGCCGGGGATTGGCCCTCAACGGCCACTCGCCAGAACGCTTGCCAGGTAGGAACCTCAAACTCCTGTCGGACGAGTTCCAGCGCACGGTGGTAAAGCGCGGAGATATCTTCGGGGGAATCCTCCTGGAGTTCCTGCTCGGCTATCTGTTGAAACTTGAGTTGGGCATCGGTCCCACCTTGCGCTTCCGGGTGTTTCTGCTGTCGTTGTAAGTGGTTGATGAGTTTGCTACGCGTGACGACCCGCAACCAGCCACGGAATGTATCTCCGGGTTTGTCGCGCTTGAAGTTCTCGACACCGCCGGCAACCGCCCGGAATACCTCTTGCCGAACATCGTCGGCATCTGGTCCGGCCACCCCCCAGCGTTCGCACCAGTGGAGTACGAGCGGCCCATAGAGGTTGAAGAGGCGATGCCACGCCTCCTGGTCCCCACCCCGGACTCGCTCCAACAGGGTAAACGAGGTCGTTTTCACGGCCGGCTCCGTCACGTCACCATGATGGCCCTCACCCCCAACTCCCTCTCCCCACGGGAGAGGGGGTTGGGGGTGAGAGCGAATTATCGAATACTTACTCGGTGAATCGGGAACATTATCTACTCTGGAACCAGTAGGTGCATCTACTCAATTGGGTTTATAGTATGGCCTCATGTCGGCCCCAAAGCAAAGCCCGAGACACCGGTGCGGTGTTGTTCTAACTCATATACCACAACACTGCGAAAGCCGAGTGTGTTGCTCGGCTCGCTGCATATGAACACAAGCGGAGGCGGGTGCGTGCAACAAAACTGCCCCTCTCGTGACGAACTCCTTGCATTCCATCTGGGCACACTCCCGCGGGACGCTGTTGAGGTTGTGGGTACGCACGTTGAAACCTGCCCCCATTGTGAGGCGGAACTCGAACGGCTCGATGCCAAGGAGGACCAACTCCTATCGGGCCTTCGGCGACCCGTGCCGCTTTCCCCTGACCCCCTTCTGGAAACTCGCGAACAGGCATTTGGCCTGTCGGACGTCTGGCCGGGGCTACCCGGTTATCGACTTTACGGTCGTCTTGGCAGGGGTGGGATGGGGGTGGTTTTTGATGCTCTGCAAGAAGCGTTGAACCGTCGCGTGGCAGTGAAGCGCCTTCCGACCGGGCTCGGGAAACAACTGACTCGCTCACGAGCCGAGGCAGAGACGCTTGGCCAACTCCGGCACCCCAACATCGTTCAAATTTACGAAATCCTGGAACACAATACGGGACTGTACCTGATTCTGGAACTGGTCGATGGCGGTTCTCTGGAGAAGAAGCTCCTCGGCAAACCCAAGCCCCCCCAGATCACGGCGGGATTCATCGAAACCATTGCCCGGGCGGTCCATTACGCACACAACAAAGGGATAATCCACCGCGATCTGAAACCGGCGAACATTCTTCTCGCGCGGAAGGATGAATTGAAGAGCGAAGACAGTGAGGCTCCGGGTTCTGATTCATCTTTCGCATTTCATCTATCATCCTTCATCCCCAAGGTCGCTGACTTCGGGATCGCCAAGCGGCTTAGCTCCGATCCCGGCGAGACCCGCGAAGGAGATGTCCTCGGCACGCCCAGTTACATGGCACCCGAACAGGCAGGCGGCAAATCCGACCAGATTGGCCCGATGACGGACGTCTATAGCCTCGGCGTGGTTCTTTACGAGATGCTCACGGGCCGGGTGCCTCTGCAAGGGCCAACGACACTGGACACGCTGCTCATGGTTCGCAACGAGGAACCGGTCCCACCCCGTCACCTTCAACCTGGAATCCCACGCGATTTGGAGACAATCTGCCTCAAGTGTCTTCAGAAGGAACCCGGTCGGCGCTATGGAACTGCCGAGCATCTTGCTGCCGATCTTCGACGATTCCTGGATGGCAAGCCGATCCTGGCCCGGCGAACCCCGGCGTGGGAACGAGCCTGGAAATGGGCACGACGGGAACCGCGAATTGCCGGACTTTCCACAGCCCTCGTGCTGGTGATCGCTGTGGGGTTCACGCTGGTTACGTTGCAGTGGCGATCTGAGCGCCAGGCCAAGAAACAAGCCCAGGAGAACGAACGCAAGGCCGATCAACTCTCGGCAAGCATTGCCCTGGATCGCGGCATGACGCTGGCCGATGCTGGGAAGTTGAACCAGGGTCTGCTCTGGATGGCCCGGTCGCTCGAACTCGCTATCCAGGCGAACGATGCCGATCTGGAACGCGCGATCCGGTATAACCTCGCCGCGTGGAAGACCTTTCTCACCAGTCCTGGTCCCGAGTTCCCGCACAGAGACTGGGTGTGGGCCGTTGCGTTCAGCCCCGATGGAACGAAGATCCTGACGGGGAGCAAGGACCGGACCGCAAGACTCTGGGATGCGCGGACCGGGCAACCGATCGGAGAGCCCATGCGCCACGATCAACCAGTCTGGGCATTGGCGTTCAGTCGCGATGGGACGAAGATCCTCACTGGCAGTGGGGACCGGAAAGGGGGGAGTGCCCGTCTCTGGGATACCGCGACTGCCCAGCCGCTTCTAGCCTCAATTTCACACACTACCTCTGTCGAATCGGTGGAGTTCAGCCCGGACGGTCAGAGATTTCTCACGGTCTGCGAAGATCAGGCCAGGCTTTGGCAAACCGCGGACGCCAGCCCGATCGGCCAACCACTCACTCATCTCGCCCCTGAGTTTCTGGACCCGCGTGCCGATGCCTCCATGAGTGCCGCGTTCAGCCCAGAAGGGAACCTCGTTGCTTCCGGTGGCCTGGATGGGAGGATTCGATTCTGGGATCCGATGACGGGTAAACCCAGAGGATCATCGATGCAAGCGAGCGGTCCGATCCTCTCTCTTGCCTTCAGCCCCGACGGCCAGATGCTACTGACTGGGAGCTTTGATGGGACGGCTCAGTTGTGGGACGTTGGAACTGGCCTCGCTCGCGGACCTGCATTGCGACACAGCGGTCGCGTTCGTGTGGTGGCATTCAGCAACGATGGTGACATCATCGCCACCGCGGCGATGGAGGAGGACATTGTCCCCGCACCGGAGAACTTCCTGGTTACCGGCGGTGAGGTGCGATTGTGGCAAACCCGAACCGGTCGGCGTCTCGGCCCACCCTTGCGGCACCCACATCCTGTTCGGTCTGTCGCCTTCAGCCCAGACAATCGAACTCTCGTAACGGGTAGTCGGGACGGTCTTGCCCGCTTCTTCCTCCTCGCCACGGGTGCCCCGATGGGTGATCCCCTCCAACTGGAGGGCACCGTCACCGCCGTGGCGTTCCGTAACGATGGTCGGACTGTAGTAGCGGCGAGTGCCGGTGGTGGCCAGTTCGCAGCCGCACGGGTGTGGGAAACACCGCCAGGGCAAGGTCGAGGTAAACCTCTTCTCCAAAGTGCGGAATTGCTGCAAATGCTGTTTACGCCCGATGGGCACAACATTCTGTCCACCGCGATCGATGGAAATGTTCGGCTCGTGAACCTGAGTGGGGAGCCAATTGCGCCGGTCCATTCGCACTCGAAATACCCCACTGCCTTGAGCCTCAGCCCCGATGGGAAAACATATCTGTTGGGTTTTCAGGATGGGCGTCTCCAAAGCTGGGATCTGTTGGGAACCCATGAGCGATACGAGATCCGCACGCATGGTTGGATCAATGTCTTCGCTTTTAGCCCTGATGGCCGCACCTATCTCGTGGGTGATCGGGGGGGGTTCCTGTGGCATCGCGAAACCGAGACCGGGCGGCTGATTGGTGAGCCGTTCCGGACATCGTCACCGTACTGGTCGGTTACGTTTACTCCGGATGGACAGAAATTCCTCGTGGGGACGGATGATGGAGCGCAACTCTGGGATCTCGGAACCCGCGAGATGCTTCAGAAATCACCGACACGGGGTCAAGTCACGCAAATACTCATCCGCCCGGATGGGACAGGGGCTCTGCTGGTCGTGGGCGGGTTCGCTCGAGAGTGGAACTTCGGCACCGATGGAGCGATCCACTCGCCGGGATTTCAACCTGAAGGAGGGATCAGTTATCTCGCCCTGAGCCCGGATGGGAAGAGGGTACTCATCAGTGGAAGCGACAGAGTTGCTCGTTTGTGGGACGTCTCGACGGGAAAACAACTCGGCCCTTCGCTGGGAACACGAGTCCGGCCTGTCGCGTTCACTCAAGACAACCATTTGATGGCTGCCGGGGATACAGATGGACGCATTGTTGTTTGGGAACCATCCGGCTCCATCCAGGGGGGACCGGAGCGAATCCGCATTTGGATCGAAACACTCACGCGAATGGAACTCGATAGAACCGGGACAATCCGGGGACTGAGCGCTGAAGAAGTTCAGGAACGGGCTCGACGACTCCAGGCAGCAGGTGGTTCTCCCTGACCCACCGCATCAAGGTCGGCCCTCCACCTTTGGGGCCGGGTTCGATTGAGTTTCGGTCAATCGCTTCCGGTACTTCTCGTACAACCGCGTCTGCTTGCTGGTTGGTTCGTAGGGCTGGCCATCCACGAACACCGCCAACACCTGTGTGGATGCCTGCAACAGATCGCCATTGGCGATCACCAGATTTGCCCGCATTCCTGCCTGGATCGTGCCAAGTTTGTCTGCCACCCCCAGGATCTCTGCCGGATAGAGTGTAACGGCCTTCAACCCCTCCTCCGGGGGCAAGCCGTAGGCAACTGCCATTGCTGCTTCGTAAGGCAAATTCCGTGTGTTGTTCGAGCCAGCCGACCGGATGCAGAACCGAACCCCCGCCTGATGCAATTTCGCAGCAGCAGCATAGGAGGCATCGTAGCGGTCGCCAATCTCCCGTGGGAGACTCATCACCGGCCCCAGGATCACAGGCACGTCTCGCCGCTTCAGTTCATCCACAACCTTCCAGGCCTCCGTTCCTCCACTCAGTATCGGTTTGACCTTCAATTCATCGGCAAGCTTGAGTGCTGCCAGAATGTCGGACTTCCGATCGGCTGTGAAAATCACCGGCTTCTCCCCACGAACGTAGGGCAGCAGTGATTCCAGTCGCGGGTTTGCAGGAGGTCCAAAGCCAGCCACCTTGGCCGCATCGTATCGCCGGGCCAGGTCGAACATCTCTTTCAGTCGGTTGAGCTTCTCCTGCCGTCGCCACTTCATCGCGGCACTCTCTCCCTCCCCTCCGCCCGGCCAACTCGGGTTGAAGCCGCGCGCGACCGGCTCACCTGGATATTCGACATGGAGTGAAAGTGGATCGACGACGATCATCTGGGCGGGTACCCATCCCGCCAGATTGATCAGAGCCCCTTGCCCCGGGACGACTGAGCCCGTCGGGCGAGTCACCACCGTGGTGACGCCATTGGCACGAGTGACCGGAATGAGTTCCGAGTCAGGATTGATCCCAACACTCGCGCGAAGATCGGGCTGGAAATCACCGCCATCCCGGAAGTCAGCGGTTTCCCGAGCCGAGTCGATTTCGACAAGTCCGAGAACCGTTCCGGCATCGATCATTCCGGGATAGATGTGATGCCCGGTCACATCCACCACATGGGCGTTGGCAGGCACTACCTGCTTACCCCCGACATCGGGGATCACCTTGGCGATCTTCCCGCTGGCCGCATCCACGACCACGGTCCCGGCAAAAACGGGTTGACCGGGAACGTGTACCATCCCTCCGCGGAGATAATACGTACCTTTCGGGAGTTCTGGAATCGCCGCAAACTTCTCGGCAGGCTTCGCGGGCGCTGCCTTGGCCGGGGTGAACGGGACGAGTTTGTTGGAACGCTGGAAAAAGACTTCGCCTTCAACCAGAGTCATCTCGCAGCGGGCGTATGAGTTCAGCGGGTGTCCATTGAAAATGGCCAGGTCCGCATCCTTCCCGACTTCGATCGTCCCGAGTCGGCTATCCAGTCCCAGTTGTCGGGCCGGGTTCAGGGTGATTGTCTGGAGTGCTTCCTCTGGTGTGAACCCGCAGTATTTCACC
Source organism: Gemmata sp. (assembly GCA_035947935.1). GTDB lineage: Bacteria > Planctomycetota > Planctomycetia > Gemmatales > Gemmataceae > Gemmata. The sequence continues at coordinate 15,477 of DASZJS010000818.1, forward strand.
AGTTTGGCGGCCTCCTGATTCAAGTGTCGCATTAGCTCGTTGTCGTCGGATTTCAAACACACGCTCACCCCAGCATCCCGTAGCAAGTGAGCCCCATAAGGAATCGCATCGTAAGCCTCCATCTTGTAGGCCCACCAGTCACTGAACAGGCTAACACTGGCGCCATGCGCAGCGATTTCCGGGGCAACCTTGTATCCTTCGAGAACGTGTTGGAGTGATTTCACTTTGACACCGAACCGTTCGGCGACCCGCAATAGCATCAGGATTTCATCGGAACGGTAGCAGTGCGAGTGGATTCGCATGTCGCCCGCCAGCACATCCGCCAGCGCCTCCAGACGTAGATCCCGTCGCGGTTCCGGTAGCTGTTCACTGCTCCCTTTACTCCGCTCATACTCATCCCATCTCTTGCGGTATGTCTGAGCTTCCGTGAACGCCCGCACCAGGACGGCTTCCACCCCGAGTCGGCTGTTGGGGAATCTTCCATCGGTCCGTTTGACGTTCTCTCCGAGGGCGAATTTCACCCCGCGCGGAGCATTGGCAACGAGCATCTCTTTCACCGATTGGCCGTACTTCATCTTGACCACAGCATCCTGCCCACCGATCACATCGGCGCTTCCGTGAAGTAGACGAGCCATGGTGACGCCGCCTCCCAGGGCGCGGTAGATTTGCACATCTTCGGAGTCGATCACATCGCGAACTCGAACTTCCGGGACCACCGAGAGCGATGCCTCATTCACGCCGCCGCTGATCGCGAAATGCGAGTGCGTATCGATGATCCCCGGCATCACGAAGAGACCTTCCGCATCGAGGACAACCACACCCTTTTCCGCAGTCAAATCGGTGCCAATAGCGCGAATCTTCCCGCCCCGAACGAGGATATCCGCGTTCGGCAAAGTTTTGCCCGTGCCCGTCAGAATTGTTGCCCGGCGAACGAGTACATCGCCGCCGGTCTTGAATCGGGGTGTGCGGTCTTCTTGCGTTTCGGTGAACGATGCCTCTGTCGCATCGAGCATCGGGACGATTGCTCGGAATGGATTTCCGGCAAACGGTGCCGCTGTCCGATCAGGGCCAGTTCGCCCCGCGCCAGTCGGCGGATTGGCGGGCGTGGTCGGCATGGGCATCGGGGACGCCGGAGTATCCAAATTCGGTTGGCCGCGCGGTCCTTTTCGAGCCGGAGCTGGTTCGTTGGCACCCTGTGGAGCAGCGGCTTTCTCATCGAGATCGAATCGGACCCCATCCGCAAACGCGAACTTGTACTTCGTTGAAGCGGCCTCAAAATCTCCTTCACAAACGATGAGGTGCGCAGCTCGCCCCCTGGTCACTCGCCCGATCTGCGGTGCGACGCCGAGGATCTCCGCGGCATCGCGTGTCAGTGCAGCAAGTGCGGCGTCAGCGGGAAGCCCAGAAGCAATTGCCTTGCGCAGGTTTTCGCGGAACTTATTCGCTGCGGTATTTCCCGCAAGCCCCTGTGTCATGAATGCGAACTGTATGCCAGCCTTGTGGAGAGCCGCCGCGCACCCAATCTCCAGTTTCCGCGTTCGTTCTCGATCCTCGCGCACGCGAACTGGCAGATCCGATTCCCGATCGGTTGGGGTGGAAAAGTCGAGCCGCAAGATCACGGGAATCTGTTCGGCTTTCAGACGATCGACAACCTTCCAGGCATTGCGGCCACCGACGATCACGGGCTTTAGCTTGAACTCCGCTGCAAAGTCGAGGGCACGGTGAATCTCATCGGCCGAATCCGCTTCAAACGCAACCGGAAGTTTGCCATCCAGTGCTGGCCACAGACTTTCGAGGCAGGGATCTGCTGGAGGCCGTTTGCCAGTTCGACCGCGCGTTTCGTAAGCCGACCACTGCCTTTTGAGCCAACCGGCATCCAACATCGTCTGTCGGCTATGCGCGATGACTCCCATCAGGGCGGTTGGATATTCGGGACCGAGAACGCGACCGAACCGTGCATGAAGGGCAACTGGTGCCCGAAGGATGGCATCTCGTGGAACGGCACCGCTGAGGCTGATAATCGCGCTGGTGCCCGAGAAATACCCTCCCTCGGGAACGGCGAGGTGTGCCGTGAAGCCCACTCGCCGCCACGGAGCAATCGCATCTTCGTCGAGCTTCAGCGCTGTCTGAACGGAGAATTCAGGCGTGAGACCCTTGCGGTTATCCGGCTTGGTTGCAGCAAGGAAGTCCGCAGCGATATCCTCAGCGGCAGGTGGGCCAGTTTGGGATCGACGGAGGGCCGGGTCGAATCCACGGGAACTGCCCGCATCGAGAAATCCGGGATAGACGGTCAGCCCTTTGCCCTCGGTGACGACGGCATCCGGCGGAATAGACACATCCGCTCCTACAGCGACAATCAGTCCGTCGCGAATGACGATGGTAGCCTTCGGGAGAATCGTCCCCGGTTCAACCACAACCCGCGCATCCCGGATCGCA
>DASZJS010000819.1:0-9008 GCA_035947935.1 Gemmata sp.
TAACTGGAATCGCACGCCATCCGCATGCTTTGGAGAGCGGCCATCAGACGTTGTTTATCGACCTCGGTGAGGAATTTGAATCGCTTCCACTTGGCAACGATCCTGGCAACGATTTCCTGATTGTCGGAATGCAGATCGCGCTGATATGGCGTCATGGGAACGAAAACGGTGTTCTCGATCCGTTCCGGGAGTTGGTCGAGTACCTGTTCTTTCTGTCGGCGGAGAAGGATCGGGGCAAGCGTCTGTCCGATGTGGTCCAGATTGCGGTATCCGGTTACTTTTCCATCATCGTCTCGAACCTGGTGTTCGTGTAACAAATGGAATGTCGGGCCGAGCCGGTGACGATCGACGAAATCGACGATCGAAATGAGTTCCTCCAGCCTGTTCTCCAGAGGCGTTCCGGTGAGAACCACGGCATACGCCGAACGAACCTTTTTCACGCTCTGGGCCACTCGCGTTGCCCAGTTCTTGATGCGCTGAGCCTCATCGAGAATGATCAGATCCGGGCTCCACGCCGCGATGATATCGAGATCCATGTAGACGGTGTCGTAGTTGGTGACCTTGAAGAACGGTACCGGATCGGCAAACGCCTCGGCTCGCTTCAACTTGAGCCCCTCAACTACGCGGACGGGTCGATCGGTGAACTTAGCGAGTTCGTTCTTCCATTGATGTTTGAGGGAGGTCGGACAGATGACTAGAACACGCTCGACGCCAAAGAGTTGAGCCATTACCTCGGCCGCTCCGATAGCCTGGATGGTCTTTCCGAGACCCATTTCATCGCCGATCAGACATCGTCCCGCACGCGCGGCAAACAAGACGCCCTCCCGCTGGTAGTCGTATAGTGGCACCTTGAGCAGATCCTTGAACGCGGCACCGCGGATGCCCTTTGGGAATACTTCGGCAACCCGTCGTTGTCGATCGTTCGCGTCGCGAATCTCGGCCAGGTATGCCAGCACGTCATCGCTCACGCGCAAATCGGGATCGCTCTGTTCGGCGGCTACAACAAACCCATCGAAGCCCGCCGCTGTTTCGGGCTTCAGTCGCCCGACCGAATCGAAGAACTTCGCCGTGAGTTTGGCAAGAACAGGTGGGGCACTTGCAGGCGGGATGTAGCACACCTCGCGCTGTGCGCCGAAACGGAGAAACACTTCGCCTGCCGAAGGCTTGTAGCCAGTTTTCAGTTCAGCTCGTGCTGCTCGGTTGCGTTCCAGTTTCGCGAGGACGAACTCGACATGCTTGCAGGTACCAAGCGTGTTGGTGGTAAAGTCCGGGCAGCTGCAGGTATTGTCGCCTGGCGCTGTACCGCGGATGGTGACCCGATAACTGCCACCCGATAGTGGGTTGGTCACCAAGAAGTTGGAGAACGCTGCACCCTCTCCCAGGTTTTTCAGCAGAAACTTCTGCTCGCGGCCAAACTGCCGACGAAGATGTGTCTGCCACTCATCGAGCGACATCTCCGCTGGCTTGTGCAACCGCGAAAGCTGGGGTTTTTTGGTCTTCTTGGTTTTCTTGGGTTTGGAATTGGTCGGGGGCATTTCGAGTTTCCTACTCCACCAGGATGACAGTGTCGATTGTAGTGCAAAAAGATCGATCTGCTTCATTCTCTGACTTGGGGCGAAAGGTCTCACAGGACTGAAGTTAAGTCGCCGATGTGATTCAACAAAGCGATATGGCAGGTAGCAGATCAGTTTGAGCGAGTTGGAGTGCGACGCGACTCCGATTACTTTCCCTAACGACTCGTTAACTGTTACCTGATTGGAACCATGCGATGGATTCTTGTCCTCTCGGAACCTTTCGTGCCGTTAGTTCATGAAAGACGATTCAGAGTGTCATTGGCTTATTTATCGTTGGCTGACGGGTTTGGCCCATCGAGCGCGGGAGACGAGGGTAAGTTTGCCAGAACCTTGCGGACTCGGGCGATGTCTTCCTCGGAAACGCCCTCGCGACGACGGTAGCGGCGTTCGAGCCCATCGAGCAAGGTTTCCCACATCTCCCGGGTGACGGTTGGTGCGGGCTCCCAGTTTGTTCTACGTTTGAAACGGACTTTGAATTGCCAGACGCGAGCAAACTTTGATGCACAGACGAATCGCCGCTCTTTGGTGTCCGGGTCTGTGTCAGTCCACTCGATTTCCAAGATCGAAACCCCTGCGATGGATCAGTACAATCAAGCGTAGCAGAATGGACTCTGCACAGTATATATCGACAGAGGTTTTCGATCTGATTCCAGATACCGGATTTCAAGTTTGATTACCAGTAGGAGGTTCCGGGTTGACTGCCCTGAACGCGTAATATAAGTGGGTAGCCGGAACTTGAAACTGGCCCCTCATCGCAATTTAAGTGGGGCGGATTGATGTTGCTGTACGAAGACCACAAGGTGGTCTACACTATTGCAGTTTCACCAGATGGGTCTGCGCTGGTCAGCGCGGGCATAGATGGAGCGTTGTTCCTGCGGGATTCCGCGGGCCAGCGGCATCCGATTATCGAACGAGAACCGAATACTCTCCCCATCCATTCGGTCGCCTATGCGATGGATGGATCACTGGTGGTGGGTGGGGCGGGTGGGTGGCTCGGGTATCGCAAAAACAGTGCTGGTTCCTGGCAGGTCTTCGGGCTTCACAAAGCTACTCCGACAAATGCTCTCGCCTTCCTTGATGAACATACACTCGCGGTTGGCACTGGTGATCGTCTTCGACAAACACCCGGCGCTTTTGAACTGTGGGATCTCGCCACGGGACTAAGACGTGCGCCGCGTTTCAGCGAGCCCAACGGTGTGCGTGCTGTGGCAGTTTCCCCGGCTCGTCGGATGGTTGCCTGGGTCACGGCACATCGCAAAGTGCGAGTCTGGGAGACATTGAAGAACAATAAAACGATCGACTTTCCTCAACGCAAAGATTGCCCAGCCGTGGCGCTCAACCCCGCTGGCACACAACTTGCTGCCGCAGTGGATTGGACAGTCAAGGTGTACAACATTGAGAAGCGCACTGAGCGGTTCGAGTTGAAAGGACACAAGGGAACCGTTTCGGCGGTTGCGTTCAGCCCGGACGGAGCAACTATCGCTACAGGAAGCTGGGACCAGACTGTGAAGTTATGGGATGCAGCGACCGGCCAGGAACGTGCAACCTTCAAATGGCCAATAGGTCGCGTTTATTGTCTGACCTACGCTCCCGATGGACTTCGTCTTGTTGCCGGGGGCGATCTTGGCGCTGTGGTGGTATGGGACATGGATTAAGCTTTCAAAACCAGTTGAAGCAATGGGTAAGTAATCGGGCACGGAGGTAATCCGATGCGAGTTCTCGATGAAGTAGCCGATGCCATCCAAATCGCTCGGAATCGTCGGCCGCAACCTGTCCTGTTATCGGTGAAATTGGAAGATCAGTTTGGTGGCCCTGTGATGGCCACTCATTGGGCTCGGATGCAGCGACAACTGGGCTGCCGCCTCCCGCCGATGACACTGGATCAAGGGCACTGGTGGCTACTCGATGATCTTCTGACCATATGGGATCTCTGCAAGTACGTTGCCTCACACCATCCCGAGTGGGAGCTGCCTGTCGAGGAGACTCCGGCTGCATGGAGGAATGCACAGATATTCGCAGTCGTGCGGCGGGAACTCGTGGATTCCTGTAACCTGTATCCGCGAGATGTCGTCCGGACTGCTCGGCTCCAAAAGGATCTGCATATGGAATGAAGAGTCCGTGGTCAGGTCACACGGCATTCGTTGACACTCAATTCACATGAAATCCTTTCAGAGTCGCGGGTCAAATGCCGCAGTAGGCCACGGTGGGGGCTCCGGTCGGGCTGAGGAGATGGGCGCAGGAATCGATTCCAGAATGGTGCGGGCCAGACGAGCCGCGTATACGCGCAATTCGGGTACGGCAGTTCCCTCACCATCCCGTGCCCGGAGCAGCGGCCCAACATAATAGAGTACGCGCGAAGATTCCCCATTTGAACTGATAACAGCACCATCTTCGGCCACGTCAATTCCGAGCCCAAGTGGATCGGGTCTTGCCTGACCCCAGTGAAACAGTTCATTTAGCAGGGGATCGCCCGCTGTGCGAACATCGTTCGCCGGGCCGGTACAATTGACCACAACCCCGACATGGAAAACGCGGCGTTCATTCGTGCCGCGGACTTGGACGGTCACATTTGCGCCGTCACTGGTCGCCTCGGCACTGAGGAGTCGCCCTGCGCACACAGTCAACCAACCGTTGTTGAGCAATTGTTCGATCGCTGACCCGGTTTCGGGTGAAGCCCGGTGTCGATGGACTTCCCAGAATGGCCGAAGATGTCGCATGAAGCGTTCGCGTTCGGTGGAGTTAAGTCGCTGCCACAGGTTGGAAGTGATTGGTCGGAGCGAGTCGATCACCTGCCGCCAGTCCCCCTTTGATTCAAGGTGTTTGATGTGCCGATGAACTGCCCGAGCGTATCCGGTAGCGGTATCCTCGGCCTCGATACCGGGTGGGCGGTGAATGGCTTCGGGTGGAGGGATTCTCGGATTGTGGGTGCGGGGCAATAACCCGCGGCGTGAGACAGCAATCGCACCAGATATACCCCGACTGTGCAAATCGAGTGCGACATCGAGAGTGGTCAAGCCGGTACCAACCAGCAGAATCGGGGCCGAACCTGAGCCTGAAATTGCATCGAGGGCACCCCGACCCCACGGATCGCGAATGTACTGCGGAGAAGCCAGAAAGTCTGTGGAAAACCCCAGAGGGTGAGCGGGTGGATAATGCCCGACTGCCAGGACCACTCGATCGACTGTAAGCCGGCGGCCATCGGCTGTGGTCACCGTCGCCCATGCCCGGTCAGGTTCAACGCCGCGAACTTCCGTCACGATTTGCGCAAGTGCGTCCGGCCGACCTGCTGTTGCTTCGGTGAGCAGGTGTTCCAGATACTCGCCGTATACCGCTCTCCGAACGAACGTGCTTGGAGTGATGGCAGGGTCGCGAGATTGCGCGAATTTGACAAAATGACCAGGATCTCCGGGAAACGCGGACATCCGACCTGCGGTGACATTCAAGAGGTGAGCCGGAGAATTCGTCCCATAAGCGACACCACGAGCCATTGCGCCGGAGCGATTGACCATCAGAACACGCACGGGGCGGGGAGCTGTGCCACGCAGTAGATGGACAGCCGTCATGACACCACTGAATCCGGCACCTACGATGGCGACTGTGAACGGTTCCGACATGCGATGCCCTCGCGCAGATCTGCCCAAAAGATGAATCAAACGGAATAAGCGATTTGCATCAGGATGTCACGGATGGAGACCAACAATCGTATCGTGGCTCTTATCCGTGCTATCAATTGTTCCTCATCTTTTGGTGGCTTCGTCCAAAAATGCAATTGCTCAAGATTTATCATCACCTTGGGTTCAGGGATAGATGAATGTATGCCCCTGGTGCTGCAAGCGCTGGGTTTTCATGGTATAAGAATCGCAAGTTGTATTTGTGGCTGAAGTCAGGTCGCGGAGGCGCGTTGTGCCTGCACATTTGCTCTCGCTCACCGATGGTCCGAGTATCCAAATCGACAAACCCATCCTTCTCTTCGGTCGCCATGAAGAATGCGATGTTCAGTTGAACTCCAAAAAAGTCTCCCGTCGACACTGCGTGGTAGCTCAGATAAACGATTACCTCGTGGTCCGGGATTTGGGCAGCACAAACGGTGTGCGGATCAACGGTCAGCGCGTTGCCGAGGGGAAGCTTGCTCCCGGCGATGAACTCCAGGTGGGAAACTTCAAGTATCAGGTCTGTGGCGATCCGTTAGGACGGTCACGCGATCACCCGGCAGTTGATGCGTTTAAGGCCATTCCCCACCCCGAGGCAGATTCGGGCATAGGTGATCCCGAGGATGGAGAAGACTCGCGAGATTAAACCAAAACCAGCCAACCGGTGAGCGGCATAAGCTCGTCGATTAGCTCCTTATTCCCGGAACACGACATCGAGCCCAGCCGCACCATCGGGCACACGTTCAGGACCTGCTGGACGATCGCCATAACTCCATGTAAATGTTTGGGCGAGCTTCGCTTCCAGATACATCTTCGCCGGCAACTTCACAGTACGCCCTTCAATTGTCAGATTGATATCGCTGATTGTGTGATTGAAGAACCCCACCGTGCGATATCCGCCTCCCGTTTTCCCAGCAGATACAACAGGGAAGACATTTACCATCATCCCTCCAGTGCCACCGCCCGTCAGGGGACTGGACCGTGAGATACTTTCGGGTTTGGCCGATGGTGCGATAGGAACATCGGGAGGAAGAGTGAGTGAGGGCAGGCCGTCCGGCTTGTTCGAGTTTGGGATCAGTGGCACGGACAACGGTGGGATCAGCGGGTCGTACGACGGCGGTGCTGCGCTCGGAACAGCCGGAGTCGTTGATCCCGGGAGAGTCAGCGTCGGGCTAGAGTTTTTGAGTGTGGGTGAGGGGATAGCCAAGAGCGGATCGGCTGGTGCGGGGCTGGGTGTGGCGGGTGAAACCGGCTTCTTGGGTGTTTCTGAACCGTTTCCTGCGGGGGTAGAGCGGGGTTCCATCTCCTTTGGCAACACCAGTGGCGGCAATCCACCGGGGATATCTACCGTGGGTAACATTGGGGTCGTCGGGAAGAAATCCGGAACCACCATCGGCACATCCGTTTTTTTTGGTTGGGTGGTAGGAGAGGTCGCTGTATCGTTACCTCCGACTGGCCGGATTGCTTCAACCTTCGGTGGAAGCGGAGTTGGTTTCGTTCTGGCTACAGGCGAGGGAGACGATGTTGCGGACTCCACGCCACCGGACTTACCTGGAATGACCGTTGCCGGCGAGGCAGGATGCGGGACTGCCATCATCGGGATCGATTCGATTCGGGGTGATGGAATAGCAAATCCTGGAGCAGGCTGGAAAACCGGCGGGTAGACATAGAGCGGCGGATAAACGGAACCGGTGTAGATTGGCGGTGGGACATACATGGGAGCCCGATACGCGGGCTGCCCCCAAATCGGCCAGCACGCCGAAGCCCAATCGGGAACGACCATGATTCCCAGCACCGCGAGCCAACACAGGTAGCGTTTCATGACGGAATCCTTCCCAGATGCTAATTCTTCCCCGGCTACGTTGTAACTTTTTCATAGCGCGAGATTCAAGGCGGATTCTCGGGGGAAGTCTCGCCCGGATACCAGGAGAGGCAATCATGCAGTCTGTTTTCGGTAGCGCGGTGGTTGCGACAACGCTGATGTTGGTCGGTGGTTGTGGAAGTAAGGACAACGGGGGCGGGGCTGCGGGAGGTGGCGATCCGAGGCTGGAGGGAACGTATACCCTTGTCGAAACCGAGATGGGAGGGGTGAGGAGCAAGGAGACCGAGCAGAAAGGCACATTCGCTTTTTCCGGAGACAAGATGATTTCGCCAAATGGCAAAAAGGAAGAAGCCGCAACAATTAAATGCGACCCATCCAAGACACCTGCCGAGATTACCATCTCCAAGACCGAAGTGAGCGGGAAGATCAACACCTTCTACGGGATATACAAACTCGAAGACGACACTCTCACACTCTGCTTGATGAAGTCCGATAACCCCGCCAATCGTCCAAAGGAGTTCAAGACAAGCAAGGAGTCCATAGTGATGATTGAGGTGTTCAAGAAAACCCAGTGACAGCCGGGCCGTTGAGTTTTGATATACCCTTTCCACTGGTCGACAGGGTTTCCCCGATCCCTGTTCCCGGATAAACAAACGGATCGTACACTACGCTCCGGTGGATCTCTCACACTCGCACGGAATTCAATAAGGAAAGGGGTTGCCATGAAACGATTTGCTATAGCCGGTAGCGCGATACTGCTCGCATTTGCCGGAGCGATTCTCGCTGACGAGAAAGATCTGAAAGAACTCGAAGGGACATATTCCGTAACAGCACTTGAGGTGCCTGGGCAACCGGCCGACAAGGAGTTAATCAAGACGTTCAAGATCGCGTTCAAGGGAGAGAACCTCTCGATCGTGATCGGCACCGAAGAGAAGAAAGCCAAGATCAAGGCAGATGCATCCGTTCAGCCACACACTCTCGACGTCACCCCGAGCGATGGTGACGAGAAGGGCAAGACTTTCCTTGCAATCTACAAAATTGAGAAGGGTGAACTGACTATCGCTTACACCCCGAAAGGTGAGCGACCGAAGGAATTCAAGAGCGATGGCGACGTGATTCTCATGAAGTTGAAAAAGGATGAGAAAAAATAACCTTGGACGGCTTTTTCTATCCCTGAGCCCCAATGGGCTCTTCCCCCGTTGGAGTTCACCATGCGTCAGTTGATCGGTGTAGCGATCTATCTCGCGGTTGCATTACCCTTGATCGCCGATGAGAAAGAAGACGCGGCCAAGAAGTTGAACGGTACTTACGAGGTGACCGCGATCCTGATCGAAGGTAAGCCCGAGAACGAGAAGAAAGACAAAGTCGTCTTCATCATCAAGGATGGAACGATCAAGGTGAAAGAAGGAGACAAGCCAGAGGATGAAGATGTCAAATTCACTGTGGATACGACCAAAAAGCCAGCTCACATCGATCTCACCCCGGTCAAAGAGAAAGACACCATCCTGGGAATCTATGAGTTGAAGGAGACCGAAAAGGGAGCTGAATTGACAATTGCCGTCGGCAAGGTGAAATCTGATCGACCGAAGGACTTCAAGGGCGAAGGAAAGGATGTAATGGTTCTCAAACTGTTCAGCAAGAAGGATAAGTAAACGCAGGAGAGATCACTGAGCCATCCTGTTTGAGTTTGGTCTTCCCTCCTGGGGCTGATTTCCACTAACTTAACCCTCGAACACCCGGGCCGGTGCCCGGGTGTTCGTTTATCGTCTCTGGCGGGTGCGGCATGGAAGAGTTGTTCGCTCAGGTTTGGCAGATACTCATCCAGGTGGTCACCAATCTGACCAACCCCGATGCCTGGAAGGAGGCACTCGGAAACCGCGCGATGGTTGTCGCGGCGTTTGTGGTGCTGAACCTGATCGTCTTCACTGAAACCGGTCTGTTGTTCGGTTTCTTCCTTCCTGG
>DASZJS010000820.1:0-6669 GCA_035947935.1 Gemmata sp.
GAGGAAGCGTTCCGGACTTATCGGTTTCGCATCCCGCGAGCGCAGGGCTGTCTTATCTGTTCGATGAAGCCGATAATGCAGACTCCCGAATCCGGGGACATTCTCGATGTGGCACTGGATCAAGCGCTGGATCGACTGGCTCCGCAATGACGCTCTTCCGCTCACTCGCATGCGGCGAAGCGGATCCGATGTGTTTTTCCAATATCAGGTGGGAGTTCAAACCCACCACGATCTGCCGATTCCCTGGACAGCAGAGATGGTGACCGTAGAGGTTCAACTCTGCCTCCCACCATCTGTGCGCAAGAAAGCCGATTTCACCCTTCGATTTCCAGACGTGGAGCCCATTCCGGCCGATGCAATTCGGCCGGAACTGGGCGATCGACATCGGGTCGTCTTCCGATTCCCGGTCCCGCGCACAACAGTTGCGTGTGAACTCCTTTGGAAGCACCGGGTGGTCGCCCCCATCACCATCCCCGTTCTGACCCCGGAAATGTTCCTGGCAAATCTCCAGGTCGCGATGCCGACCATCACCGTACGTCTCGTTGGACAGGGAGTATCTGCCTGTGCTTATGTTGCCGATGAATGCAAAGGATTGATCGCATCGGCAGTTTTACGGTCACCCTACGTGCTGGCATCGGTCGCGGAACTGGGTTTGTGGGTCGAGTTCTTGAGCGAGCGGACGGGGCGACTCTTCTCAGTGCGCGTTCCCTTGAGCGCAAGCCAATGTGCTGGCAACGAGGCAGTCGTCACGGCAGCATGTCCAAAGGTTCCCCGACGAGTTGGATTGTGGTCGGTGATCTGGCGAGTCGGCAAGGAGGAACTTGCCCGGCGGCGAGTGGAGGTGATTCCGGCTCGGCGCTTCGAGGAGTCCTTGCGGGTTCTGGATACCCGGTTCGCCGTTGCGGATAAGGCGGGTATGGTTCGTGTGGTGCGTCAGCCTCCGCCAGCAGGGACAGTGGAAAGCCTCGGCCCCTGTTTCCTGATTGCCAGTTCCGAAGCAGGGGCAGTGGGGATGTGTCGACTCGCGCTATTTGTAGTCTCGACAGGCGAACAGATTTCCACGCAACTCATGACTCAGGAAACCCTGGTCACCGACGCTCCTATGATGTTCGCTCCAGGGCTGGTTGGGACGGCAGACTTGGCGCGGGTCGGTGGGTTTGAGCTGCGGCTGAACGGGCGGATCATTGGTACGGCATCGCTAAGTCCAGTCCCACCTGCGGTCCTTACGGCCGAGGGTGGATTCAAACCACCTCCCGATTTCACCTGGACTGCTGCCGCGGAGGACGAGTTGATAGACCGGCTACGAAGACTGGGAAGTGGGTGAGGCTTCTTTTCCTGGCGGTATCATCGCTCCCAAGGAGTGCGATCATCTGGAGCTTCGTAATACATTCCGCGGCCGAGTTGCTGGAGTAACTGGTAACTCTGGACCGCGAGAATCAGGAAGAGAATCCCCGAATACATTCCTCCACGAGGAAACCACCACGGCAGTTCTTTGAGGAGTTGGAGTTGTTGAGTTCGCGTCTCATATTCACAAACAAAACTGTACACGGCAATGGCAGCCGCGACCCATACGGAAATCTGGAGCGAGATTCTGAAGCCTCTTGCCGGCCAGCGTGCTTCACACAGTTCGCTGGCAACCTGCCCACCATCGAGTGGGAACACAGGGAGTAGATTGAAGATACCCCAGTACAAGTTCACATATATCAACATGACATAGAAAAACGGGACCAGACTTCCGTTTTCCTTTGAGCTCCAGTGCGCGAGTTGATCCGATCCATACACCAACCCAGCAAGGACAAACCCGGCGAACGGCCCCGCGAGAGAGACCAGAATTCGCCGCATGCGGCCACCCACAACGGAATCCGGGACCGCCAGGCCGCCAAAGGCATAAAGTACGATCGATGCGTTACGACCAAACCGGCGAAAAGCAATTGCGTGCCCCAGTTCATGGACGATGATCGATACAAAGACCACAGCAATCCAGATCAGCCAAGCGGCGAAACTGACTTGCAGGAAGTTTCCTCCAAGCAATCCCGCGCCCAGCCAGAAGAACGGGTGAACACGGACGCGGAACCCCAAAAGTCGGAAGTTGAGATCGTAAGGGGTGCGAGCAGGTTCCGCAAGCACGGGAACGCCTCCAGGAACAACGAAACGGCACGTCAGTTTGAGATTGTATGACTGCCAGGCGTGAGTCACAATCACCACGCCGGGATGACAGCTTCGCTACGAGATTCCGCAACCGAGTCCCTTCATCTTCGCCACTCACCACTGACCCCTTGTTGCCAATGGACTGGTCCGCCTTCCGTTCTCAGTTCCCAGTGACCACTCGATGGGCGTTCCTGGACCATGCCGCCGTCGCCCCACTGCCCGCATTGGCCGTGACGGCACTTGGAGAATATGCCGCGAGTCTGGCTGAGAATGGGATTGCCGCCGTGAAGGAGTGGATCGAGCGCATTGGCCAGGTTCGCCAGCTTGCTGGCCGCCTGATCGATGCTCCGAGCCCAGACGATGTCTATTTTGTCCCAAATACCACCTACGGGGTCAGCGTGATTGCCGAAGGGTTCCCGTGGAACCCCGGCGACAACGTGATTCTTGCTGCTGAGGAATACCCCGCGAACCAATACCCCTGGATGAATCTCACTCATCGTGGGGTTGAAGTGCGGAGCATCCCGAGCAGCGCTGGTCGCGTGAGCATCGATGACCTCAGGGCAGCGATCGATCGCCGCACGCGGGTCTTGACCGTGTCTGCTGTCGAGTTTGCCAGCGGTTTCCGGAACGATCTCGATCTACTCGGCGAGTTGTGCCGAGAGCATGGGCTGTTCTTTTTCGTCGATGCGATCCAGTCCCTCGGAGTTTTTCCACTCAGTGTCCAAAAAACGCCGATTGATGCACTCTCCGCAGATGGGCACAAATGGTTGCTCGGTCCTGAGGGTGCCGGAATTGGATTCATCCGTCGGGAGTGGGTGGAACGGCTTCATCCCATCGGGGTAGGCGCAAATAGCGTGATTCACCCGTATGCGTACACCACAATTGATTTCAGGCTGAAACCTCATGTCGGTCGCTGGGAGGGTGGTGCCTACAACATCCCCGGAATCGCTGCAATGGGCGCGAGCTTGGCGCTACTGCTCGATAGGGGAATTGCGGAAATCGAGCGCCGAGTCATTGGACTCACCGATTATCTCTGCGATAAAGCAACGGCGCAGGGCTGGCGCGTGTTCAGCAGTCGGGTAGACAGCGAGAAATCGGGGATTGTGTCCCTCATCCACCCATCGCTGCCCTCCGTCGAGGTGATGAAACGATGCCGGGCAAGTGGAGTGATTGTAAACAGCCGGGCCGACCGGGTCCGGGTCAGCCCTCACGCATACAACACGGAAAGCGAAATCGATAGATTCCTGGATGCCGCAAGGTGATCTATGCCCACCAACACTCTCAGCCCCCGGGTAGCCGTCTACACTGGGACATTCGACCCGGTTCACCTGGGGCATCTGGATGTGATCCAGCGAGGATGCAGACTGTTTGATCGATTGATTGTTGGGGTTGGCATTAATCCCGACAAGGCGACAGTTTTCGATGTCGATGAACGGGTGAATCTGCTCAAGACTGTTACGGTCAACTTCAGCAATGTGGAGGTGTCGCCCTTCACAGGCTTGGCGGTTGGGTTCGTACGGCAATCTGGAGCGCGAATCATGCTTCGCGGGCTGCGAACCCTGAGCGATATGGAGTATGAATTCACCATGTCATTGATGAATTTGCACCTAGATCCCGGAATCGAAACCGTGTTTCTGATGGCGAAGGAAGAGTTCTCGCACGTCAGCAGCTCGCTCCTGCGACAAATCGCAGTGCTTGGCGGCGATCTCACCAAGTTCCTTCCCGAGCCGGTGAAAAAGGCACTGATTGCGAAAGCAACCCGACAATAGTAAGGATGATTACGGTTTTCGACTTGGAATCAGTTCAAGCGCCACGAGCTTTCTTTTCCCTCGCAAATAAAGGATACCGTTGCTCAACACTGGAGGAGCCCAACAAGGGTAATCCAGTTCCGGAACTTCATAACTCGACACCTCATCGTATTTTTCCGGGTTGATCTTGAGCAGCGACAACTGACCGTATTCCGACAGGCAGACGAAGTAACCATCTACAAGAAGTAGCGTGCAGCGGAAGGTCTTTCGTTTTGCCCATTTGACATCGCCAGTTGCCAACTCGATACATCGCAGCTCGGCATCGTTATCGTGCCGGCCACTACAGCCGTAAATGAATCCATTGACGTGAATTGGCGTGTTCCAGTGGCAGAGGAGAGACTTGTCGAGCCGGTCCTTGCCGGCATCGCTCCAAACTTCCTTCGGCTTCCCGCTCTTGAGATCGAGAAGAACAGATCCCGGCCCGTAGCACTCGCTCAGCAGAACCTTATCGCCAATCACAACCGGGTTGCTCGCGTTCACGCTCTCTAAGTCCCTGGCCCGCCACGGATGCCGAAATGCAGTCTCCCCGGTTTGTGGATCGAACCCGACCAAAGCTGCTCGGGAGAAGTAGAGAGCCATTTTTTTGCCGTTCAGGTTTGTAACAATCGGACTGGAATAGCTGGCGAGCTCATCCCCGGTCACGTACTTGACTTCACCCGTGAGCTTGTTGAATGCGACAAGGCCTGTGCCGTTTGGTTTCACATCCCGGAAATCGGCCGGACGCGGTCCCTTGGCACTTCCACCCACAGCAACAATGAGGAGTCCATCATCGACGACCGGGACACTCCCAACGCCGAAAAAGTTTTGCTTGAAGTTATATTTTTCCTGCGTATCGACGTGCCAGAGTTCCTTTCCATTGTCGGTTTTCAGGCAATAAAGCATGCCCTCAGCGCCATACAAATAAACCCGGTCTTGATCCACCACGGGGCACGCGCGCGGACCGGGATCGTAACCGTAGCGGTCTTCGTATGCCGTTGGATACTCGAACTTCCACTGTTCCTTGCCAGTCACGGCATCCCGACAGGTGAGGCGAGCAGTATCCTGGAACCGATCGAAGTGGAACAACCGACCTCCCGCAACAACGGGCGGAGCGAAACCAATACCGAGGTCGCACTCCCAGAGTTTCTTCAGTCCGGTCTTCGGCCAGGGAGCAATGATTCCCTTCTCGGTCGAGACGCCATTCCGACTCGGCCCGAGGATCGTTGGCCAATCGCCAGCGTGGGCGTTTAGCGCAGTAACGGCAAGGAAAAACGTAGCGATAACGGAATACACCAGCTTCATCGGAACAATCCTGGGTCGGAGGAGAAAAGCACATCCTGAATAAGGGTAACAAACCGACCGACCCGCCGAAAGGTTCGACTCCTTCAGGAAGTGAGTAGAACGCAGCGTGACCATCGACCCTCCGACATCTACAATTTGCAACGCACACTCGTAGCCACTCAACTTCTGTTCCCCGAGGTTCCGCAGATGGTTCGTGCTCGTCAGGCTGTTGTCCTCGAACCCTACAAAACCGCCGTCCGCGAGGTTGAAATACCCGATCCCGCGCCGAATCAGATCTTGCTCGCCGCGGAATACTCCGCCATCAGCGCTGGCACTGAATTGGCGGTGTATACCGGCACCCACCAGTGGTTGAAAGACCCCACATTACCGGAGTGGAAATTCCCATTCCGTTCCGGTTACTCAGCTGCCGGGCGTGTGTTGAAGGTCGGGAAAGACTTCCCAGGCGATTTTCAGGAAGGCGACCGCGTGAGTTTCCCGGGAAACCACGCATCGGCCGAGTTGTTCACAGTCGGTCAAGAGCGATGCCGTGTCTGGAAAATGCCCGATAACCTTTCGTTCGAGAGAGCCGCTCCAACCGTCATCGCCCGCTATGGGCTTGGGGCATCGGCACGCGCGGGAATCACGCTTGGCCGCAGCGGAGCGGTGCTGGGTCTCGGGATCATCGGTCAGTTTTCGCTGCGGTGTATGATCGCCGCGGGGATGTCGCCGGTTGTTGGGATCGATGCCGTGAAGATGCGGCGAGATGCGGCATTGGCAGCCGGAGCCGATTGCGTCATCGATCCATCAGTTGGCGATGTGAAGCAGCAACTTGCAACGTTCCTTGGCACCAAGGGAGCCGAAGTGGTCGCCGATGCAACGGGGATACCGGATGCGATCCCGATCGCGATGAGCCTGGCTTGCGATGCGGGGCAGGTTGTTGTGGTCGGGAGTCCCCGAGGGAAGGCAAAAGAAGTGAATTTCTACGATGACTTACACCGTCGATACATCGAAGTAACGGGAGCCCATGGGAACATGCTCTTTGAGCCGGCTCACACGCGACTGGCTGGTGCGTGGGACATCAACAAAGCCCAGATGTGGCTCCTGCGGCAACTGGCAAGCGGACGATTGAGCCTTGCCGGGCTAATCACCCACACCATCGCACCCGAACAACTTGGTTCGGCGTATGAAGGCTTGCTCAAGGACAAGGATAATTACCTGGGCGTGCTGATGAAATGGGTGTGATGAACGTCGGCTCGCCTGAAACGAAGGGTATCGGGCGAGCTGCGATGGACTCAATCTTTCTTTTTCTGGAACTGTGGGATGAGTTTCTGAAGATCGAAAGTTTCACCTTTTAGCTTTCTCCAAGCCGTTTTCTGCTCGTCGGTGAGGAGAGCGACGGCTTTGTCCATATGCTCATTCTGGATTTTCTGGATCTTCTTCTGGGCGTTCTGAA
>DASZJS010000821.1:0-4791 GCA_035947935.1 Gemmata sp.
GGATCGCCGAAGGTCGGGCCGACCGCTTCCACACCATTTGCTGTCCATTGGGACACGCGAATCCCCTGGATGCCTCTCTCACGTCGGCCGCCGTCCCTCCCCGACCCGACTCTGCGTCACTCACCACTCCTGAACAACCGCTCACGCGGTTTTCCTACCCCTGCGCACTGTGCTGAATTTGAAGGTGCCCCATGTCCCCGAGCGATCTGATTTTAGCCACAATGCTCCTGTCTGCCCCGGTCGGAACACCCGAACAAGTACCGCCACCCGACCGCTGGCAAGTCATGCAGGCTGCCATTCACCATACAGCGATCGACTGGGAAATCCTCGACTCACGCGAGACGCGCTACGTCCTTGCCAAGCCAGAAGATTACCAGGAAGACCTGGACTTCCTTCGCAAGCGGCGAATCGACCTTGAAAACGCCCCGAAGGTCAACGAAAGCGACCGTCTGCCCAGCCGCCAGGCTGTGAACGACTACATCCGCTTCAACCGCGCCTACCGCAAGAACCTGGAAACCCGGCTTGTGTGGGAGCCGGATCGGGCTGGCGTGATCGGGGAAGCAATCCGCGAAACCGAGAGGCTTTACAAGATGTGGGATGCGATGCGCGATGCGAAGTGTGATTTTCACTACGTCACCGTACGCCGACTCGCTTTGGTGAAGCTCAAGGAACTACTCGGCCCGGATATTTACGCCACGGGAGAACTACCGCCCTACGTTCCTGAATGGCGGTTCGCCGTGATGCGGTGAATGCGAGAAACGCGCTCCTGTGAACTTGAGAAGCCCAGGCAATATGCCTGGGCTTCTGTTTTTGTAATCGTGTAAACCTTACCCAGTAATTCTTGCAATGCGGTAACACGAAATTACAACTCTCACAATCTGCCAAATGAAGTTTCTATTGCGACATCGCCGTAATTGCAAGTAGCAATTTGGTTTATGTCAAGAAGTCGCGAGGAGGAAGAAGTTTGGCATGACTGCTGCTTATGGTTTGCTCGTTGAAATGGTTCCCCCAAGAACCGAGACGCGAAGACCAGCGGGTTCCCCCAATTACCCGCAACGAATCGGGCCGGATTCCCCCAATTACCGACCCGACCAAAGAATCTAATCGCGACTCTTTCCCCTGACAAGCCGCCCGGTCCCCCCCGGGCGGCTTGATCGTTTTATCGACCTCACATCCAACTTAATCCACCTTTTACCACCCTCATCCCGCGCTGTTCTCACTTCGTCCCGGTTGGGAATGTCTGTATAATCTCAGCAACCACGCCTGCACCCACCTGAGCCTTCTATGAATGCCCCACTCTACGTCACTCCGCCCCCGCCCATTCCGTTACCGGACCTGACCCCGCCAACACGGGAGGTCGCGGACCTACTGCGGCAATTGATTGGTCTCCAACAAGAGCAGGTGGGTCTGATCAAAACTCAGATCGCGAATCAGGACAATTCGTCTCGCTGGCGGTCGTTTCTGGCCCGCTGGGAACAGGAGTTTCCGAGCATCGGAGCAGCGTGCAAGCAAGCTCTGCCCCTTCTGGAGCGGGCATACCTGGGGTTGATCCAGGATTTGACCGACCGGGTCAATTCATCAGAAGCGGCCGAACTGGACGATGAGTTCGTCCTGTCGGAATTCCTGGATCGATTTGGAATTCGCCTTGGACAGTTGGGTAACATCTTGAGTCAACTCGCCCCACTGGCCGAGGCAGCTCCTGCTGAGACTGGACCGACCGCGTGATTCTGCGCGGGTGTGAATCTCCAAATGCACTCGCAAAACAACGATCGATAAAGACAATCAGGGGGCTCACGCCCCTCGCTCGCCATCTTCAGATTTGGAAAGTGCATGGATCTCGTACCTGCTGATGTGAATCGGATACGGGAACTCTATTCCCAGGGTTACTACCGCCAGGCATATGCGGTAGCTGCCGCCATTGGCCCATTCCGGACGTGGGAGGGAACGCCAGCCCGACTGATCGGCGGGCGACTGGCAATTCAGCTCGGTTCCCCCACACTCGGCCGACGGTTGCACCTTCTGGCTTTCCGGGCCACTCCCGCATATCCCGAGGCAATCTACTACCACGCCCGTTACCGGATGGAGCGGTTCGGCCCCCTGGCGACCTGGGCATTCTTGCGCAAACACCCGGATTGGTCGGATGCCTTGCCCGAACTGCACGCCGAGTGGCTCTCCTTGACGGCATTTATTGCTGCTCGATTGCGCGACTTCGACCGGGCGGAACGCTGGCTCAATCGAGCCGAGGCCATTGCTCCGGATCGACCGTGGCCGTGCATCGAGCGATCGAGCGTTTACGAACTCGCCGATCGTCTCGACGATGCCCTGACCGCAGCGCGGCGATCGCTTCAACTTCATCCCTGGTTCCGGCCGGGAGTTCAGTCGGTTGCTCACCTGCTTCTTCGGCTTGGCCGGGATCATGAGGCACTGGAGTTTCTCACCGAAGCCGAGTCGCGGTTGGAAAGCGGGCTTGTCTCGGGCCAACTGGCAGCACTCCAAAACGATCTCGGACACTATGCCGATGCTCGCCGAACTCTCGATCGCTACATCGAACTCTCGCCGCTGTTGGAACCGGAAACGACCAAATGGCTGACAGCGAGACGGGCGGATACGGCGTATTTTCTCGGTGAATATACTCGGGCAATCGAACACGCCCGAGGCGTGAAAGACGAGTTCTACGATGCGTTCGCCGACCGACTGGCGTTGGAGATAGGGAACAGGAGCCAGGGCGAGCCGGGAGCGTCAGCGACCGGAGTTCTTGACGAGCCGGAAGCGTCAGCGACGTACAACAGGGCCAACTCACCTACACTTCCTCCTAGTAAGCGAAAGGTTCTTTCTCTCGAACTGAGCAGTTCGCCGCCGCCAACGGTGTATGACCTGTTAACCCGGTTCTGGAAACATCCGTTGCCAAACCCGGCGATGGATGCCCATTCGACGGTCGATGGTCTTCCGGATGCCGCAGAGCGGGATCGAGCCGAGAAGGCAGGATGGATCACCCGCGAATTCACTCTGTCGCTGGAGATTGCAGTCGAGTTGATCGGCAGGGGAATTCCATTCCTGGTGGCGCTCGTGGAAGCAGGATTCTCCCAGCCCCGGCTCTGTGTCGGGGCGGATGCCGTGCGTGGAACCGCGTTGCTGACCGATGGGCTTGAACGACGACCAGTCGAGGCTCCCATCGCGGCGTTGGTCGAGCGGTTTTCTCCGTTTGGCCCGCGTGGCCTCGCTCTGGTGCCCGCTTCGGAGGCCGCGAAGCTCACCGATCTGACGTTCCCGGATGGTCCGGAGCGGGAAGCTCTGCACGCCGTTCAGAAACCGCTCCTCGCACTCGACAGGCCAACAGCCTTCGCAGCCCTTTCCCAGATGCGGACTGCGTTCCCCAATCACTACTTGCTCCGATTCGGGGAGCTAGCAATTGCCCGGTTCGATGCCCACCCGATGAAGATGCTCGCGGCCTACGATGGCCTCCTCGCAGCACACCCACACGAAGCAACGTGGATACTCTCGAAGGCGGCGGTTCTCCGGGAGTTAAACCGCATACCCGAACGGATGGCGCTCCTGGAAATCGAGGGAACCGAACTCTCGGCCGAGCCACTGATTGCACAGTCCCTCGCCCAGATGTTGCTTCCGCACCCCCACCGACAGGAGGAAGCTTCCTGGCTGCTTCGGCGTTCCGTGCGAAACCGGCCGGCGGCCGCTGCGGGATATTATCTGCTCGCCACACAATGGTGGGAACACCGTCGGTTCGATGAGGCGGCAGAACTCTACCGCTTTGCTTGCACTCTGGATGGGCGAGAGGATCAATTTGCTGAGGCTTACTTCCGAGCTACCCGGGCGACGGATCAGGTTCCCGAAGCCGTCCGACTGTTCCAGCAAAAAGCCGGGCGAGCGGCGATCCCGGCTCCCGCGGCCACACGCGCACTGTTCCATGCACTTATGGATCGGGATGAACCAGAACAGGCACTGGCGGCGCTGGATCAGGCCATCCGAAAGTTGCAGGAGTTGGGAGGAAAGAGTCAGGAGACAGGGGACCGACGAGCCGGAAGCGTTAGCGACGGACTACAGAAACAGGAGTCAGGAAAACCAGCCAATCGGGATGTTGACCGTTCCACAGCGCCGCAATCGCTGGGCGAGTTGTTGCTCTTCCGGGCGGAATGTCACATGGCGGCCGGGCGATCGAGTGCCGCGGAGACCGACCTGAACGCGGCCAAGTCGCTCGTTTCCCCGGTGAACTGGTACAAGGCAGCCGGGCGCGTTTGTCGGGTGAAGCCCGATCTCATTGCGGCCGGGGCTCATTTCCTGGAAGTGGTGAAACTCGATCCGCTTTCATCCGATGCTCACCGAACGCTCACCGGACTCCTCACCGAAACCGATGGCCGGGCCGCTGCACGCACTCATCTTGGACAGGTGTGTCAGCGGTTCCCGAATCACTACCCGTTGCTGAAACTCCGGGCCGAATTCCTGTCCGGCGATTCCGAGGCCGATGCCGACCGCGTGCTCCTCGAGATGCTCGACGATTGCGACAAGGATGCCTGGGTACTTCGTCAGCGTGCGCTCGTTTTGGCCGACCGGAAGCGCATCGATGAGGCTTTTGAGAACGTGCGCAAGGCCGGGGAGATCGAACCCGATCACCCGTGGTATTTCGCGGTCATCGCCCAGGTTTACAAGCGCGCCGATCGAACCGAGGAAGCACTGGGCGCGGTGAGACGGGCGCTGCGCGACAACATCGATCAGGAAGCATTGATTGGAGAGCTCGTCCAGCTCAGCCGGGGCCGGACGGAGAAACAATCCGCCCTG
>DASZJS010000822.1:0-2925 GCA_035947935.1 Gemmata sp.
ATCACTGGATACCACCGACGACCTGCCGGAGCAAGCAGCGACCCGGGCGCGAACGCCTGCTGCTGATGTGGCACCTCGGCAGAAACAGCATTCAACGAGAGCCCCAACTGGATGATCGCTGGGCTGTTCGCGGCCTTCTCCCGACTCCTCGCTTCACGACGATCCCGACATTCAGCAACGATTCGTTTGATCTCACCGAGATAAGGATCGGCCTTGTTGAAGTCCCGCAGGTCGATGCAGTAGATGTGCCGGTCAGGAATCTCACCAACAGAGCCAATTGCCTCCGGGCGATCCACCGGCGTTTCGGCCTCGGCCTCGGCGTCGTCATCGTCTTCATCCACGGGCGGCTTCAACTGGGTCTGCCCGAACTGACCCTTGATCCCATCGCGATCGAGCAACCAGAAGGCCGCTCGGGAATAAAGCCAGCTCAACACCACCATGTCGCCGCTCACGGCACCGAGGAAGAGGCGGCCAGTGTGGTCGGGGCCAAGGTCATAAAGGTTCGGAACCACCGAAACCTCAATGTCCGGCTCCATGATGAGCGCAGCGACAATACTTTCTTCCAGCGACCGTTTGGCCGGGTGCTTTCCCGGTGCCTGGGACAGTACGACGGTCAGGCGAGAACGCGGCATGACGACTCCGGGCGGCGTTGAAGGCGCGGCTTCGGGTGCAGAACAGTTGGTCCATTGTCCATCGTCCTTCGGGAACCCTGAGTTTCGCTCGGGGGTTTGCACCTAGGATGAGGAACCAAGAAGTACGGTTATGGACTATGGACTATGGACTATGAACTATTGACCACCCCATCAGTCGTCATCATCGGTCTTGTTCACCTGAGCCTTGAGTATCCGCTGGGTAGCCTCCCAGCCCGTTTCCAGGTGGGCATAGTACGCATCCACACCAAGTGTGTCGGCCAGATCGCCAACCAGTTCAAACAGCCAACCGCGACCGTAGCTATCCACGTTGATCGTACTGGGATCTTCGAGCAGAGCGGCGTTGAATCGCACAATCCGGCCAGCCAGCGGGGCATAAAGCCCTGAAGTGGCCTTTTGCGTCTCAATGTAGCCGATTTCCTGCTTGAGAGTGACCAACCCCGGATCGATCCGCCACTCCAGGAAATACACATCCTGCATCAGCCGGACGGCATAGGCCGTGAACCCAAACTGGTGAACCCCCTCGGTACCGGACCGACACCACATGTGATTCTTGCAATACTGCAACTCGCCCGGCAACGGTGCCGGGTGCTTGCCCATCAGGAAAGTAAGCGATTCGGGCATCTAGAGATTCACCGCCGAGAACTACCGACCCTGGAGGGGTCGTAGCGATTAGCCGGTGGTTGAGCGAAGCGACCACCGGTCTCCTTATGTGTAGCGCGAACTCACGTAATGCGGGTCGAAGAAGGCGGGCAGGTGGCGGTCGATCTGCATCAACCCATCGGGCGTGCAATCGATGCTCTCGCCTGTCACGGTCAACCAGCCCTCGTCCGTGAGTTTGCTGAACCCGCTGCTGAACTCATTGCGGATGTCCACGCCGTATTTCTCCCGGAAGTAGTCCACATCAAGGTGCCCGGTCTTGAGGAGCAACACAACCTCGCGTACCAGCCGGTCGCGCTCGGTAGTGGGGAATGCCCGACCGAGCGGCAATTCGTTGTTGTTCAGCTTCTCGATATATGCTTCCCAGGTATCGACGTTTTGAAGGTGGACTCCATTCACATGCCCGAATGAGGCAACGCCGGTGCCGAACATATCCGCACCGCGCCACAGTGCTTCACGGTAGACGAACCGCGTTTTGGATTTGTCTTTTACGACTGTTGTGGCGCTGGAGACCGCGTATCCAGCCTTCTCCAGTTCATCGAAGGCGTATCGCACCCATGCGCGTTTGGTTGGCCAATCGGCAATTGCCAGCCCGGGTTCATCCTGCCCGAGTACCTTCAACTCCTTGGAGAAAACAGTGTTATATGGCAGTTCCATCTGGTAAATGGTCACGCAGTCGGGGGCAAGTTCGATGGTCTTAGTGATACATCGCTTCCAGTTATCCCAGTCTTCGCCAACCATGCCCGCGATCAGATCGAGGTTGATCTGAGGGAAGCCGAGATCGCGCGCCCACCCAAACGCTCGGTAGATTTCTTCTTCCAGATGCGCCCGGCCGTTGAACTGGAGAATCTCGGGCTTGAAGTTTTCAACCCCCAAACTGAGCCGTGTGACTCCATGCGCTCGAAGGGTATCGAGTTTGTGCTTTTGGAGTGTTCCCGGTTCGCACTCGAACGTAACTTCACGGGCACGATCCCACGGCATGATTTCCCGCAGGCGAGTCATGAGACTATCGAGTTGTCCCGCGCTCAGGTACGAAGGTGTTCCACCGCCAAAGTAGACATAATCGAGCGGTCGCCCGCCGACACATGCACTGCGAGCGAGTAATTCAACTTCCTTGAGCAGCACATCCAGATAGGTCTCGATATCCCGCGCGTTCTTGTCGGTGTAAACCCGAAAATAGCAGAACTTGCACCGCTTCCGACAGAACGGAATGTGTAGATAGAGCCCCAGCGGTACACCGGGCGCAGGTGGACTATTCAAGGCTCGTTCCGCATCTGGCAGGTAAGTTGGCTTCCAGAACGAGAACGGCGGATAGTTGGCAATGAAATAGTTGCCAAGCCCTGTCTTTTCCTGGTCGGCAGCAGTCGTTGTCATGCGTCACTCACGGTCTGTGACAGAGGTTGTATTACCATTACTTCTTCCCAAGGCAGTAGAGCGTACCCTTGTCGGAGCCGACCAGAATGCAGTCCGGTCCAACACCAACCGAGCCAGTCACGGCTGAGTCCAGGTTCAACTCCTGAATCTTCTTTCCGGTCTTGAGATCGAGAACATAGAAATTACCATCGCCCGACAGACACCCAACGTAGACCCGACCGCCGATTACGACCGGCGAACT
>DASZJS010000823.1:0-3699 GCA_035947935.1 Gemmata sp.
ATAATCTGCGTTCTCTGCGAAATCTGCGGATCAATATTTTTTTCAACCTGCCACAACTGCCAGTCTCCGTGCCCCCTCGGCGTCATTTTTTTTTGCCCGTCGATTCTCCAAACTGGCCCCGATGAAATCCCGGAACAAGGGATGTGGGCGGGTCGGTTTCGACTGGAACTCAGGGTGGCACTGAACCGCAACGAACCACGGATGGCCGGACAGCTCGATTGCTTCCACGAGCGACCCATCGGGGCTGGTTCCCGAGATGACCAGTCCATGCGCGGACAGTAATTCGCGGTACTCGTTGTTCACCTCGTAACGATGTCGATGCCTCTCGCTGACAATATCGGCCCCATAGGCCCCGTGAGCTTTGGTGCCGGGGAGAAGGCGACAGGGGTAGGCTCCGAGCCTTTGAGTCCCACCAAGATTCGTCACCATTTTTTGGTCATCCAGCAAGCAGACCACGGGCTGAGGAGTGGCTTTGTTGAACTCGGTGCTGTTGGCCTCCGAAAGCCCGATCACGTTCCGGGTGAACTCGATTGTGGCACACTGAAGACCGAGGCAGATGCCGAAGAACGGCAGGTTCGTCTCACGGGCGAACCGAATGGCATCGACCTTCCCATCGATGCCGCGTTTATCGAACCCACCGGGAACCAGCAGTCCATCCACTCCGGCCAGCGCCTTCTCCGCACCCTCTGCGGCCAGTTTCTCGGAATCGAGGCGGACTACCCGCACCTTGGCATGATGATAGATCCCAGCGTGGTCGATTGCCTCATAGACCGACTTGTAAGCGTCGCGGTGCTTGACGTACTTCCCAACGAAGCCAATGGTCACTTCGTGGGCGGGGCTGCGCATCCGCTCGACCATCTGCCGCCAGTCTTCGATCGCGAGCGGCTTCGCCTGGGTAAGCCCCAACTTCTCGACAATCAGTTCATCGAGCTTGTTTTCCACCAGACTCAGCGGCACCTCGTAAATGCTGAATTCCTTATCTCGTTCCTCGATCACGGCTCGCCGCTCGATGTTGCAGAAGAAGCCGATCTTCTCGCACTCGTTCTCGGGTATCTCCCGCTCGGTGCGACAAACAAGAATATCCGGCTGGATGCCGATTTTCCGCAGTTCGATGACGCTGTGTTGGGTCGGCTTGGTCTTTAGTTCCCCGGCTGCTTTCAGATATGGCACCAGGGTCAGATGAACGAACAGGCAGTTGTTCCGACCGACATCGAGTGCATACTGGCGAATCGCTTCGTAATACGGCATCCCCTCAATGTCGCCGACCGTGCCGCCGATTTCCGTGATGACCACATCCACGTCCGGACTCGACACCTTGCGGATGCAGTTTTTGATTTCGTCGGTGATGTGTGGGATGACCTGGACCGTCTTCCCCTTGTAGTCGCCTCGCCGCTCTTTTTCGATAACCGACAGGTAGATTTTTCCCGTGGTGTAATTGCAATCCTTGTTCAGTGGGGCGTGAGTGAATCGTTCGTAGTGCCCGAGGTCCAAATCGGTTTCGGCACCATCGTCGAGGACATAAACTTCACCGTGCTGATAGGGACTCATCGTACCCGGATCGACGTTGATGTACGGGTCCATTTTTTGCATCCGAACCCGGAGTCCTCTCCGCTCCAGGAGCAAACCGATTGATGCGGAGGTCAGTCCTTTTCCCAACGAACTGACCACACCGCCAGTCACGAATATGTGCTTCGTCATGAGTGTCCGTCGTTAGCTTGGAGATCGGAGTAAATGCAGCTAAGGCCCGAAGGCCGTGGAAATCGGATCATCTGGAGGATTGGCGAGGTTGTGAGTGCGACGCGCTTCCACCAGACAAGGATCGTGATGATTCCGTGAGACAGCCCCAGCGTTAATATATTGCCTCACGCCAGCTTTACCAATCACCGTAGCTATCCGGTCGTGTGAAGTCGTCTTCACGCTGCTCGGCGCGTCTCACTATCCCGGTATGCCTTGACGAATTCGGTGTAATCGGTGGGAGTGTCCACTCCCCGATGGGCACTGGCGACTAAACCAACCCGAATTGTTCCGCCCATCCCCAAAACCCGAAGCTGTTCGAGTTTTTCCGTTTGTTCGAGTGGATGCGCTGGAGTACTGGCGATTTTGAGGAGATATTCCCGGCGATAGGCATACACGCCCAGATGCTGGAGAAACTGAAAAGGCCGTGCAGAAAAATCCGGCTCCCCATCCCGAACCATTGGGATCGGCGAACGGGAGAAATAAAGTGCCTTCCCACTGATATCGCAAACGAGTTTGACCACGTTTGGGTTCAAATACGTCTCGCGATTCGCAATCGGCACCGCGAGCGTGGCCATGTCGGAGCGGGAGTCATCGACAAGCAGCCCTGCGAGCAGATCGAGAGCAGCCGGATCGAATTGCGGTTCATCGCCCTGAAGGTTCACAATCACCGCGGCCGGTAGATGAGCGGCCACCTCGGCAATCCGGTCCGTTCCGGATGGATGGTCTGCCCGAGTCATGACCACTCTGCCCCCGAATTCGTGGACAGCATCGAAGATTCGCTCATCGTCGGTCGCCACGATGACGTCTGTGGCACACCTCGCCTCGCAAGCCCGCTCATAGACATGCTGGATAAGGTATTTCCCAGTCTCCCGGAGAAGTGGTTTGCCGGGGAGTCGTGTCGAGGCGTACCGGGCGGGAATAACAATGGCGACGCGCATGACCGACCTCCATGTCTATGTCTGTCTAGAAGGGATGAAAGATGAAAGAAGACACTGAGCTATCTTCGTCTTTTTTCATTCAACGAGGCAAGTGAAAGCTCAGAACTTCGGTCGCTCAGATGTGGCAAGAATTTCATCTTCTGTTTTCTTTCATCCCTCATCCTTCATCCCTTCTTCTGAGTCCCTTCTTTACCGCGGTTTGTTCGGGTTGCCCGATCTTGTACCATTGTTGAGGAATGAGTTGATTCGCTGTTTGAGCTTGCGGTGAGCAGCGGTATCGCCCTTGGCGAGTTGCTGGACATCCCGGAAGTTGAGCCCGGGGTCCGGGAACGGGAGCCGGGCGAGCGCATCGTCGAGATTGATGAGTAATCCATAGCGGTTGTCGTCGCCGGTATGGACTTCAATGCCAAGTCCGCGGAGCGATTCGAGATCGCGGTAAAAGCTGCGGACATCGAGTTTGAGTCGACGGAGCAATTGTTGCCGGGTCTGCGGCCCATCCCCCAGAAGGGTGAGCAGGCGGTACAGCCGGGCAGCCCGCTGGGCGGTGAGGGTGACTGAGACAGCCTCCACCTTCTTCCTCCCCATGTCTCCTCCCGCCAGGTTGGTGGAGGGACTGTGCATCCATGCTCGCCGCCGAAGAGCAGCATCCGCGGGCCACCTTCCGCTGGCAAGCCACAGCCGATGGGCATGATGGTAGGGATGCAGAGAGCGGAAATCAAGTTTTAGATCGATGAGAAATTTGCGATTCCGGGGTGGACCGCCTTTCCCAGACGCATGATAGTGACAATGCGATGTCATTGGCCGATGTCGCACCCCAGTTAAATCGGTCGGTGAGAACTACAAGTTCGGTCCTACCGATGAAGGCGCGAACGTCGCCGGATCAATTCATCGACTATGGTGCCGAACAGCAGGGTCAGCCCGGTCACGGTGGGGATCACATCGCTCTTCAACCCTTCAAAATTAATCAGGTTTTCCAGCACCGGCAGAACCATTGCCCCCAGAACCATACCAATTGCCGTACCTT
>DASZJS010000824.1:0-3170 GCA_035947935.1 Gemmata sp.
TCGCATTCCCCAACTCCTGCATTCTCAATCATCATCATCATCGTCATCGTCGGGCTTCTTGACGGTGACCGGGACGAAGAACGCAGCCCGAGTCGGTGGCGGGACGAAACTATCCACTCCCCTCACGGCCTTCCAGATGATTTCATTGAAGGCGATATCGTCGAGGAGGTCTTCCTTGCTGAGATCCTGCTTCTCCATCCAGCTCGCTCCGAAACCACCGGGTCTGTTCAACTCCTTGAGATCGACCTTGGGCACCTCGTGCTTGAAAGCAGTCAAATCGAGTTTGGGGCTGAATGCGTTGTACATCGGTCGGGCGGCGGCATCGAATTGACTCATCGGCTGCACGCCCACGATCAGTTCCATTGTCCGCAACATGCTGGTGGTCGAGTAAAGCGTCGAATCGACGAACTTCCGTTTCGTGTGAGGCGATATGACCAGCGCGGGACAGCGGTGCGCATCGATGTGGTCTGCGCCGTTCTGCGTATCGTCCTCGATCACGAAGATCGCCATTTCCTTCCAGAACTTGCTGTTGCTCACCGCCTCCACCACCATACCAAGGGCGAGGTCGTTATCGGCCACCATTGCGGTCACGGTTGGCTTGCCCACACGGGTGCCAGCGGTGTGGTCGTTAGGTAACCGGAGTACCTGCATCCGGGGCATGTCTCCCGTGGTCTCGAATCGTTTGAGTTCAGAAATGAATCGCTCGGCTCGCTTCACGTCCGGATAATCCAGGTCGTAACCTCGGAACTGCGGATCGAACTTCCCTTCGAGAGCTTTCACCGATGGTTTTCCATCCTCGAACGTCCCATCCGCTTTCATTTTCCCGTTGGTGACCCATTCGCCATAGGTCCGATAACTCACCTTTGCTTCAATGCACTTATCCCACAGGTATCCACCGCTGGGTCGGGCGATGAGATCCTTGGCCCCTTCACTCGGATAGCCGTAAATCTTGCCGCCGCGATAGCTGAGGGGCCAAATCTTCTCGACGAAGTCCGTGGCATACGCGCCCATCGTCCATTCGTGACCATCGGCTGAAACCTCGCCATCCACGTAGAAGTTATCGAGCAGGACGAACTCGCGCGCGATCTTGTGATGATTGGGTGTGACCGATTCCGGAAACAGGCAGAGTCCTGGATCTCCGTTTCCCTCCTTGATATCGCCTAGGATCTGATCGTAGGTGCGGTTTTCCTTGACGATGTACAGGACATGCTTGATTGGGCTGGGATCGCCAAGCTTCTGCGGAATTGGGTTTCCCGATTCCACATCCTCGGAACGCACAACATTGCTTTTTTGCAAGGGACTGCACGCATACGCCGTCTTGGAATAAGTCGCCATGCCCGCCGGGGTTGGCAGTTTGACAATGCCGAGTGTTCCAGGGAACAACTGACCGATGTATTCGTTTAGGTTCCGTGCTCGGGGTAGTAGAGGATTTGGTCCGGAGCGATTGGGCTTGGAACTGAGTCCCTTGCCATTAGCGACGTAAATGTTCTTATCCTTGGGATTGAAGCGGACCGAGGTCGGATACCAGCCGGTCGGGATGAACCCAAGGGGCTTCGCGTTTGCGTGATCGGAGACGTTCAACATCGCGATATTGTTGGCATCGGCATTGGCAACAAATAACACCTCACCATCCGGCGTGATGGCAAGGCTGTTCGGCGTGTTGCCGTTGGGTGCGCCTGGATACAACGCGCAGTTGATCGTCTGAAGTGGTTTGCCAGTCGCCGGATCGAGAACGCTTACTTTTGTTGAGTTCGCACACGCCACATACAGCGCTTTGCCATCGGGACTCAGAACCATCTCGGTCGGGTGTTCAGCTGTAGACCAGGTCTGAACAACCGCGTTTTTCTCCATGTCGATAACTGCAACTTCGCCGCGAGCCCAGAGCGATACAAACGCACGCTTCCCATCAGGCTCCGCCAGGCACGTATATGGGTAGAACTGGGGTTCTTTGAACTTCGCAGGCGGGTCATCCTCATCGACCTTTGCCTTGGGTTCCTTGCGGCCATCGGGTGGGCTGGGAGGCTCACCCTTCCCGGGCTCCTTCTTGGGTGCAATCGCAACCATCGGAATGATCTTCTTGTTGTCGGGATTCACCAGTGGCACCCGAATCACCGCATCGGCCCACGGTGACGCCACGAGCAGGTCTCGACCGGCCGCATCGAGAGTGATCCCACCCACCACAGCCTTGACATCCTTCCCGGCGCTCACATCAATTGGACGACCTTTCGTGAGATAGCCTCGATCGAAATCGAAGACGTGAACGACCTCGAATTCACCGCCGCTGGCGAAGACTTGTCTTCCATCGTCGGAGAACGCCAGGCCGTAGAACGCCTGGTCGATCTGCACGCGCGACACAACCCGCGTGCGATCGGGGTTCAGATCGACAACGATGACTTCGTGTTCCTTGTATCCGGCACACAACACCGCTGCGAACTCGCCCGTGGGATGGATGGCGATGTTCACGGGAAGGTCGCCCAGTTCCAGTTGCCGCCCTGCTGGCTTGAGTTTCCACTGGTTCGGAAGTTGCACGAACCCATCTTTGAGTAGACCAGGCAGCACCCGATCAAGCGGTTTGGAGACCACCGGTTTTGGGTCGTCCTTCCCCGGCGGTTGAGCCGGCCGCGAAAAGGCGAAGAGTCCGATTCCCCCAAGCAACATCAATCCCAGAGCTGCCAGCGATTGCCAACGCATGATTGAACTCCAACGGTGAAATCGACCGGAACGAACCCACTTATCGGGAGCGAGTCTGCGATTATTGTGGGTATTATGTCAGTTGTGGTTGTGAAGATGCCGCGAAGGATGTTTTTTCGACGAGCCAGAAACAAGCCAGGTACCTCCATGTCCAACCCGAACGAAATCATCTTTGAAGCCGTAGCGTTCGCCGCGAGAGCACACCGAAACCAATTTCGGAAGGATAAGGAGACACCGTATTTCAGCCACCCCGTTCGGGTTTGTCTGGTCGTGCGTCAAGTATTCGGGTTCGATGACCCCCGCATACTTGCTACGGCCCTACTCCACGACACCATCGAAGACACCACCACGGATTGCGATGACGTCATCGAGCGATTCGGACCCGTGGTGGCAAGATGGGTGGCTGCGCTCAGCAAAGATTCCCGAATGCCACACGATGAACGTGAGGCCGAATACGCCAAGACGCTCGCAACAGCCGA
>DASZJS010000825.1:0-2548 GCA_035947935.1 Gemmata sp.
GCCATCAAATATTCAAATCGGTAGTCCGTATCGACGGCCTGACAGAGATTGCGCAGCAATTCTCCATGTTGGCATTCTTCCGCATTCCACTGGTCGATCGCATGGTTCCATTTCTGTTCCCGTTCGCGAAAGATCGCACGCAGGTAGTCGGCGTAATCGTCGCAACGAGACTCAAGCAGACAGACCGTCTTCGCTATGTGCTGAACGGGCTCGCCGAGGATGACCTCTGAAAGCGCGAAGTCCGTTGGTTTCCAATGCTTTGGCGACGGCTTGATGAAGGATGACATCAGACCCTCCGAACTTGCAAAAGATCTCGCATAACTCCGATCTGCGGTCTAACAAAAAAGATCACCAGCTTGGCCGGGACACCCACAGCCAGATGAACCGCGAAAAACAGACTGGAGCGAAAGTAGTTCACCCATTCTGCCGAACTCCGAACGAGCGGCAGTTCGGCGAATCTTTCCCAGACCGGAACCACGAACGTGGAAATCGAATCATCGCATTCCGAGTCTTGAGTGGTCGTTCACTCGTCGCCGCTCCTCAGCTTGGTGAATAAAATAACTTTGCACTGCAAAGTAATTGAGCCAAGAAGAAGGCGGGTGAGCAATCCCGCCTCTTCCCAGCACCATGTTACGTCCCAGCCAAGCCTGGTCTGGGTTTTGCTTTCGCTGCCGCGGACTCCTCTTCCGCGGCGTCGCGTAACACCTGCTCAAGCTGACTCAGGTACTCGCGGAATCGCTTCCTTCCCGCGGCAGTGAGTTTGCAGGTGGTTAGCGGGCGGCGGCCCGCAAAGGCCTTCGTGATCTGCACCAGGCTTTCTTCAACCAACACATCCAGGTGTCTGCTCAGGTTCCCATCGGTCAGCGTACACAGCCGTGCGAGATCGGTAAACGATAGTCCCTCGCGGTGCGTCACGAGCGCGGTGAGGATACCGAGCCGGGCCTTCTCATGCAGCGTCCGATCCAGCCCATCGTAAGCGAAGCGGCCGTCAGCTTCCGTCATCGGATTCCCCCTTCGCGTCCCGCCACAACACGAATGCAGTCAGCAGATGCCCCACGCTGAACTCAAGACCCACCGCCCACCCGGATGGATCTTCGTTCGGTCTGGCCCGGAGAAGCAACGCCGCACCGATGATGATATACCCGAGGCCAATCGATCCAATTCCGGTCGGCAGGTACGGGCGTGCTGCGATCATGCCAAGCCCGAAGATCATCCCCCACAGACCTGGCAGAAAAACCACGAATTCCGGCAATCGGGCAATAGCAACAGTGACTATCGCACCAGAGAGGATGCACGGCGCGAACTGGGTCATCACACGCCGAGTGCGGCGACGGGCGAATTCGTCTTCCCGCGTGGCATAAAGATGCACCGCAGTTGCCGTTCCAATCAGCCCACAGACACCTGCGACCACCACCCAGTAAGCGACGAATCCGGTCACCATCAAGGCGTTGGAGACAAACTGCTGCGCCGCAGCCGCAACGAATGCTAAAACACCAACCAGTGCGACAGCGGGTACTCGGAACCCACGATACACCTCCGACCGCGTGAGGTGGTCGTGGATCTGGTCGAGCTGGTCGAGAGCGTTGCGAACGTGCATCAGGCACCCTGGGCTTCCGGTTGTTACCGCAATATACTTGGCAATACAAAGTGAAGTCAACAATTATTTTTCCACACCTGTCGAAGTTGTCATGATTCACCCTACCGGCATTGCGAATCGTCGCAGGAACTTCACTCCGTTGGCCACGTCTTCCAGCTTGTTCTCACCCTGTTCCCGTTCGACGACCATGAACCCCTCGAACTCCAACACCTGAAGCGTTGCCGTGAACGTCATCCAGTCCACATCACCGGCTCCAAGCGGCACTTCTTGCAATCCCCGACTGAGACTCGCGGATCGGGCATCACGGGCGTGAATGTGCGCCAAGAAGGCTTTCAGCGAGTTCAGGTTAGCGATGGGATCGTGACCGTGAATGAGCATGTTTGCCGGGTCATAAGTAACCTTCAGGCTGCCGGTGTCAAACCCCGACAGGTAGGACTTCACTGTTTCGGCCGGATCGTAGCCGATTTCCAGGGCAAGAACGGACCCGATCCGGTCGCCGTAATGTCCAAGTGCGAGCAACGATTCCCGCATGGTTTGTGCGCGTGGAGTTGCGAGGTCGTCGGCAATCTTCGGACAGGGAACCACAACTCGCCGGGCACCGAGATCAAAGGCGAGTTGCATCACTTTGTGGATATGTTCGAGTCGCGGTTGCTGGTTCTCGACCACATCGAGCCCATGGCGCAGCGGCACATTCAACGCTGCAAGTTCCTGGTTGAAGGATCGAAGCAGGTTGCGGAATTCGCGACGGCCGGTCTCCCCGAGAGCCTCGGGAGCGAGATCGCCAACGGCATCGATCTGCACCCCAGCAGCAGCCATCCTCGCGGCCTGCGTAATCGCCTGCCGGATGGTCAATCCCGTGGATTCGGCAACGATCCCGATCTTGATTGGTTTCATGAGTAGTGATTTGTGGAGCAGGGCTGATCGCCCTCACCCCCAACCCCTCTCCCCGCG
>DASZJS010000826.1:0-4951 GCA_035947935.1 Gemmata sp.
CATCTGGAAAACCTCGGCTATTGCGTCTGGACCGGGGGCTGCGGTTCCGATGCCTATCAAATCGGCATCGAGCATCCAGTGGCCATCGATATGCTTCTATGCGATGAAGGGTTCTCGGACATACCGGCCCCACAACTGTACGCACGATTGAAAACCCGTCTCCCGGGCCTGCGCTGTTGCGTTATCGCAACGACAAAGCTACACACCCGCGCTAACGAAGCCGCAAGGCTTGGAGCCGTTGTTTTGGATCTCGGGGGACACGTTCTACCGAATGGCGAACCGGCTGACCTGGTGCCCGCTGTCAACGTGTGGTGAGCAGCCCGACATCTACTACGCCAGCGTGATCTTGGCTTCCGTCGCAATCTTCAGCACGCGCTCGCGGGCCAACTTCGCGGCATGGTCGGGGTTTTCGTGACAAGTGTAGAGTTCGATCGTCACCCAGCCGTCATAGCCGATTTCCTGTAACGCCACGAGTGTGGATCGGAAGTCAATTGCCCCTTCACCGGGAATCATGTGGTGATGAACTCGGGTTGAGGCGATGTCTTCCAGGTGAACGTGCCGAATCAACTTCCCAAGCTGGCGGATAGTTTCCGCTGGCTCATCCTTCACGCAGAACGAATGCCCGATATCGAAGTTCAGCCCCAGGAACGGTGATTGGATTTTCGAGGCAAACTCCAGGTATTGATCGGCAGTTTCGATCAACAGATCGGGTTCCGGTTCAACGAGAAGTAATACCTGCTCCTTCTCGGCGTGCTCGACTGCTGGCTTGAGCATCTCGATGAACAGTTTGAGACATTCCGACCACGTTCGTCCCTCAATCGGGCCACCCGGCTCGGTAGTGATGCACTTCGCTCCGAGTTCTTTCGCCAGCGTCAGGACACGTTTCGTGTGATCGATTCGCACTCGTCGGTAATTCACATCAGGTTCTATCCATGAAGGGTGCCAGTATTTCTGGCGGTAATCGTTTACCGCGTGCATCATAAATCCGTTGATGTTCGAGATCGTCAGCTTGTTCTGTGTCAGAGCATCGCGGATCGCCTGTTTCTGATCGGGGAGCAGGTACGCAGGCCAGGCATGCGGTACATCGGCCATGATCTCAACGCCGCGGTATCCGATGGCTGCGAGGCGACCAACCGCATCCGCAAACGAGTGGTGAAGGTAAGCATTCGTCGAGAAGGCGAGTTGCATGAGCAAGAACCCTGAAATTGCCGCGATGCGATGAGTAACAATGAAGAGAGATTAGCCGCAAAAAGCACAATAAAAGAAAACAGCAGCAAGAGATCAGAATTTTTATTCTATTAAACTCTCTTGTGATTTCTTTTGTGCTTTTTGTACTTCTTTGCGGCCGATTGTTCTTGTTTACGTCTTAAGGCCACTCGCTTCATCAGCGGTGTGGTTTGTTCGTGTATTCTTCCAGTAACGCGAACTGTTTGCCGAAGTCGTGTTCGTTGGCACCTAGCGGATTTTTGAAGAAGCACGCGAGATGCGGAAGGATGCCGACTTCACCGCGGCGTTGGGCCAGGGCAGTGAGGCGAACGAGGTCGATCACCAGTGGTGCCGCGAGCAGTGAATCGCAGCCTTGCCATGTGAACTGGAAGGTCATCTTGGTGCCCAGGAACCCTTCGTAATGGATGTGGTCCCAAGCGGTTTTCCAGTCATCGAGCGATTCCACGTACTCAATACTCACCACCGATTGCGGTTTGTAGCCGAGTAGTTCGGCCAGTAGCGCATCCTTGCTTTTCACTTTCGATGCCTTGTTGTCAGGATCGTTGAGCACAAGACCATCACGGTTACCCAGGATGTTGTGTCCGACCCAACTGAGGACGCGAAGATTCCGCCTGGCAAACATCGGTGCAAGCACCGACTTGATGAGTGTTTCGCCGGTTTTCAGATCCTGCCCGGCATGTGGAACGCCGCGCTTGCGCGCCAGTTCTTCAATGGCCGGCAAGGTTGCCCCGCGGGAAGGCGTCATATTCACATAAGGGAATCCTGCATCCATCGCCGCGAAGGCATAGATACTGCTCGTTGGGAGTGCCAGTGCAGAGCTGCGTTCCAGGGCCGGGAGCAATCGTTCCAGCGATTGATGTTCCTCTCCCGGGTTGAACACTGGTTCGGTGGATGCAGCGTTCACCACCACAAGCTGATCGAGTTTCTGCCCGGTTTTGAAGGCGCGAAGGTCAGTTTGTATTTGGTCAATTGCGGCTCGGGGAGTTGGGGCGGGACGAACATCCGCGCGGTCGCTCAGAGCAGTGATCGCAGGGTTTGGTCTGAAGACCACACCGGGTCGGATATTGCCGGACCACGTTTCAAGTTCATTCGCGCAAGCCGCGATTGTTCGTTCATCGAAGACATTCGATCGCGCGTGAAGTTCCCGGACAGCGGAAAGCAGAGTTGCCTGTCGAATGTCGTGTCCGCCAATGACAAAGGTAGCTGGCTCATCGAGATCGAGCCCTGCAAACTGGGGCAGTGCAGTGACAACCCCGGTAGTAGAGGTCAAGCCGCGAGAAAGGGCAGCCAAACCCAGGGCGGTTGTGCTGGCGACTCCGCCACACGCGCCAATGAACCACAAGCCAATACGCCGCTGGACCATGAGAAAAGAAGTCCGTCAGGGGTGAAGAGCAGGCAGGGCAGTTTCGATTCGATTTCCTTGTTCTATTTCATTGTCGGTACTCGACCCCCACCGGGTCAAGCTTTCCGGCGTTGAAACGCCGAGTAAACTCTTCCGGAGATTCGACGTATTCGTTCCTCAAAACAAACTGCGCGGCCACCAATTGCTCAGCACTGCTCCTCAGATGACCGCGCAGTCGATAATTCCCTCGCCCCCAACCAACCTACCACGCCCAGAATCGGAATGCTGATCTGCACGACGCAGGGCCAATCCAGAAAGCGAATCTGAACATATGCGAACGTGGTGCTGATTGTGAGCCCAGCCCATGCCAGAACGAACAGGCAGAGCCACGCATCCCGATGGTTGGGGTGCTGTTTCCAGAGTACCACACCCGCCGCAATCAGGAGCGCCCATTCGTAAATGAGTGTGTGTGGAGAAGCCCGGAGCGATAGATAAACCGCAACCGGAAACATTGCTGCAACCGATGCGTGGGATCGTTTCACTATCCACCAGGCAATCGCAACGCTAATTCCCGTTATCGCCAGTGTAAGTACCTGATTGACCGCGATTACCAGTTCAAAAGATTGGCTATCCTCCGACGCGTTGGCCTCGGACCAACGACGCAGAAGAAGCCAAAAAAAAACTTTAGGAGTATGGACATTCCAGAGTCCAAAGCCATGAAAACCCACAATTGTCTTGAGATTGTCGACGAACGCTTGGGATGCCTCCGGCAGCACACCCCAGCATAGCGCAGCAAGTATCGCGCCCATTGCACCCACACCAAGCCAACAACGGAAATATCGCCGGGGGGCAAACGCCCACCAGATAAACAGTCCCAGTAGCAACTGTGGCTTGAACCAGAGCAGACCAGCCACAAACCCGGCCGCAAAACGTCTATCCGTTTCGAGCAACCGATAGACTCCGGCAAAAATCGCGAGACTGATCAGTGTGTTTTGTCCAAAACTCGTTGTCGCGAAGACAGGATAGAAGGCAAGCGACCACAAGAACACTCGAACCGGCCGCTGAGGATGCAGAAGCCAGCTGGATAGCGCGAGCAGAGGGAGCCCGAGTGCCATCCAGATGAGACAACTGATATAAAACGACAACCCCGCTGTGGGTAGATAGAGGAGGGCATAGAACGGTGGGTTGCGAAAGGCTTCAAACCCGTTCCACTCCCACCCGATGAGATTGCGCTGGTATTTGGTCTTGCTAAGATCTTGGTAATCGTACATTCGCTCCGGCTGTCCATCGCGAATGAGGTGGGCGGCTGTATAAAACGCAAGGTGGTCGGCTCCGATCAGCGTGTCTTCGGCATCCTTGTACCATCCGCCGATGGCGAGACAGCCAAGCCAAACGGCCCACGGCACCACTCCAACCACAGCTCCCATCCACAGCCGCGGCCGGAGCCAGGCCGCTGTCGCCGCGTAGGTCATCGTCCCTCCAACACATTGCGGACAAGAGATTCGGAAACGTCATTGACCAGTTTTACCTCCCCAATTCGAGTTGGGAGGATAAACCGCATCCGGCCAGCCACGGCTTTCTTGTCTCGCTTCATGACCGCGATGAGGTCATCAGTGGGCCAACTGGCTCGCATCGCCGTGGGAAGCGAAAAGGCTTCCAGTAACGATCGCTGACGTGCGGACAGATCGCTGCAGAGACCAAGTTTTTCGGCAAGCTGCGCAGCGTAGACCATGCCGGCAGCAACGGCTTCACCATGTAGCCACGCTCCGTATCCACCGACAGTCTCGAAAGCGTGAGCGAAGGTGTGTCCGTAGTTCAGCACGGCTCGCAATCCGGTTTCTTCGCGTTCATCCTTCTCAACAACATCCGCCTTGAGCCGACAACACTTCGCCACGACATGGATCGGTGTTTCCGACTTTCGGGCGCGAATATCCGCGGCGTTCGCCTCCAGAAAGGCGAAGAATTCGGCATCAAGGATCATGCCGTATTTCACAACTTCGGCAAGCCCGCTGAGATATTCCCGTTCGGGGAGTGTGTCGAGGTAGGCAGTATCGATCCACACTCCGGCCGGCTGGTGAAACGCTCCGATCAGGTTCTTGCCCCTGGAGTGGTTGATCCCGGTTTTCCCACCCACGGACGAATCGACCATCGCCAAAAGTGAAGTGGGAACCATGAGAAGTGGCAGCCCTCGGTTATATGTTGCCGCGGCGAACCCGGCGAGATCGCCCACGACCCCGCCACCAACTGCAACCACGGCAGTATTGCGATCCGCTGCAAGATCGTAGAGGGCATCGTAGAGTCGATGCAATTCAGTGGGCGACTTCGACTCTTCGCCAGCCGGAACCGTTGCTAACGCGGTGTGAAATCCGGTCGTGCGGAGGG
>DASZJS010000827.1:0-5719 GCA_035947935.1 Gemmata sp.
CCCGCGAGGTTCGCAACCGGGTGCGCGGCATCGATGGGGTTGCGGATACACGCGTACTGCAACGCCTCGATGCACCCTATCTCGTCATCGATGTCGATCGTCCGAAAGCGGCAGCCGCGGGACTCTCGCCCAAGGAAGTCATCGAGCAGGTCATCGCCGCTCTGAACTCAAGCATCTCTATCAACCGCAATTTCTGGGTCGACGCCAAGAGTGGCAACCAGTACTTTGTCGCGGTGCAATATCCCGACAACCCAGCCATGAAATTCGAGGATCTTCTCAACATTGAGGCCACGGGGGTGAAACAGTCCACTCCGGTGAAACTCTCTACTCTGGCGACGTTTCGCCGATCTTATAATGCCGTTGAAATCAATCACGTCGCGTTGACGCCCGTCTTCAATATCCAGGTGAACACGGAGGGGCGAGATATTGCGTCTGTGGCAACCGATGTGGAGAAGGCCATCGCGGACGTTCGCGCGAATCTGCCCGAAGGGATGTTCATTACGTTCAAAGGTGAATTCGAGCGGATGAATGAGTCCGCATGGAATCTTCTGTCCGGCCTGGGACTGGCGGTTGTACTGGTTTATCTTCTCCAGGTCGCGTTGTTCCGGTCGTGGCTCTCGCCGTTCATCATCATGTTTACGGTGCCGCTGGGTCTCATCGGTGTCGTGTTGATCTTGTACCTCACAAATACCACTCTCAATGTGCAGTCGGAGATGGGAGCCATCTTCCTCGTTGGGATTGGGGTCAACACCGGTGTACTCATTGTGGAATTCGCCAACAAACAACGCAAACTCGGATTGTCGCCCCGCGATGCCGTCGTCAAGTCTGCCACCATCCGCTTCCGTCCCGTTGTCATGACTTTCCTGGCATGTTTTATCGATCTTCTGCCAATGGCGATTGGCATGGGCGGCCGGGGGAGCGAGGCCAATATACCACTTGCTCGGGCTGTTGTTGGTGGGCTATTGTTCTCAACCGTAGCGTCGGGATTTGTCTTACCGATTCTCTACACCATGCTGGTCCGCGATGGGAAGGTGGAGGATGTAGATATTGAGGCGGAACTGGCGGATGAACCCGTGCAAGTACCCGTTCTTGGCAGCGGAATCATTGGGGAACGGCATCAAGAACTCCTTGTCGAGACATCCCACAGTAATGGAAGCATTCGCGTTGAGGACGCATGAGATCCACTCTCGCGAATAGATAATCGAATTCCAACAATCGCCTTTTGGGATACTGAATCATGAAAATCGCATCTGGTAGAACGGGTTATGTTCAAGTCGGTCTGATTGGCCTATTTCTGGCGGGCATCAGCAGCGGCGTCTGGTTATTTGTCATCCAGGGACACGGCGACCGCACGATTGCTGCGAAAACCCCAGCGGAAACGTCGGACGTTCTCTCGAAGGCAATCTCGGTGAAGACGACTCGACCGCGCCGAGACACGCATTTCCAAATGACCGTGGAAAGACCAGCGGATGTCGAAGCCTATTATCGTGCTGACATCGAAGCGCAGGTGGCTGGCGAAGTGAAATGGATTCGAGTAGCTCCTGGTTCCCGGGTCGAGAAGGATCAAATCCTGGTACGCGTTCACGTTCCCGACAAATGGGCACTGGTGAAAGAGAAGCAAAACATCATCACCCAGCGCGAGCGGGAGTTTGATCTCACTCAAGAGAAACGGAACGCCGCGGAAGAGGCGGTGAAAACCGCTCTGGCCAATGTCGAACTCAAGCGATCGTTGCTACTGGAAGCCAAGGCCGAGACGCGATTGCGCGAGATCAAACTCCAGAATCTGGATCAATTGTTGCAAACAAATTCGATCCAGAAGATTTATCGAGATGAGGGCTTCAGGAGTCTGGAGGTTGCAAGAGAAGCCGAAAAGGGAGCCGATGCTATCCGAATCAAGGCCGAACAGGAGGTCGAAGATGCCCGGGCCAATGTCAAGGTGATGGCAGCAGAAGGAAACCGTGCCAAACAGTTGATCGAAGTCGCCAAATCCGATCACGAACAGGCTGCGGCAATCGCCGAATACGCCGTAGTGAAAGCTCCATTTCCCGGAGCAGTGGTGCGCAGGCTGGTGGATCCAGGCTCGTTCGTTCAGAACGCTTCAACTGGCCACGCCACACCGATGCTGACTCTGGAGCGATCGGACATTGTGACTGTGGTCATGCACGTACCCGACAACTATGCGACCTACATTTCTTCCGGCACAGAAGCGAACATTGAGCTGGATGCAATGCCGGGGTTAAAAATCCTTGGCAAGGTTACCCGGTTCTCACCGTCGCTGGTAACCGCTGCCCACGACCGCACCATGCGCGTCGAAGTGGACCTGTGGAACGAGGCACCCGAAAAAT
This sequence comes from Gemmata sp., assembly GCA_035947935.1. Taxonomy (GTDB): domain Bacteria; phylum Planctomycetota; class Planctomycetia; order Gemmatales; family Gemmataceae; genus Gemmata. The sequence continues at coordinate 2,346 of DASZJS010000827.1, forward strand.
ATCGGCCATTCTTTGCCGATGCCAAGAATCTGGCCGACCTGAAGGAGGGTCCGCTCCCCATATTGCCGGAGTTCAAGGGAAAGGCGAATAGTCCACCTTCGTCACATTTGATAACCGGCATGTATGGGAAGATGACCCTGATTCTGAAATCGTTTGGGCAGATTGAACTCATTCCCAGCCAGGCAATCATTCGGCAAGGTGGTCGAACATCGATCTATGTCGTCCAGGACGGTAAAGCTTATTTGTTGCCGGTCGAGGTTCAGGTGGATGATGGGATAATGGCCCACGTTGTGATGTTGGGCAAGAATGGTGAAAATGCGGGCCATCTGGCGGAGAGCGAACAGGTGATTATCAGCAACCAGGAGGAGTTGAGTGAGGGTCAGCCTGTTAACCCAGTGCCGCATGAGAATGGGGTGGCTGCCACCTCACCTCATCCCTCCCACTGATTGCTCCCACAGGCACCACAGATGAACCTTCCCGAACCCAGGCCAACGTCTTTCGATTTGCGCGTGCGTCTATGCAGTGTTCCAATACGGATTCATCCGCTCTTCTGGTTCTCCATCGCGGTCCTGGGCCTTCGGTATTATGCCGACCCGGAAGCCGGGGGTGTTGGCTACTTCGCCTTCTGGATGCTCGCCGGGCTGGCAAGCGTTCTGCTCCATGCTCTCGGTCAGGCATTCGTGGGACGACTGTTTGGAATGCGTGGTGGGATTGTCCTTTCCGGGCTGGGTAGCATGATCCTGGGTGTGGATTCGTTGCCGCGATGTTGGCAGCGCATCGTTGTTCTCCTCACAGGTCCGGTCGTTTCATTCCTAGTTGTGGGAGTTATCTGGGAACTTACCGCGATAACGTCTTTCCCTGCAACTCTGAGCGATTGGGGCTGGCAATCGCCGGTCGCAACCGGAGCGGCAATCCTGGTCCGAATCAATCTCGCCTGGGGTCTTCTCAACGTATTGCCCCTCTGGCCGCTGGCCGGAGGACGAATTGCTTTCAGCATTGGCGAGGCTCTCCTGGGGAGAAAAGGATTGATCGCCGCGGCGGTTCTTTCGCTTGGGGCGACGGCCCTACTTAGTGTCTGGGTAGTGATCGAGATGAGTTGGCACTTGGAGTTCCATTACGATCCCCGTTATCTCCTCCATCTGGAAGAATTCAGCATTCTGTTACTTTTTTGCTTCATACTCTGGCTTCGCAGTTTCAAAATCTTGTGGCCCGAGAACATATCGAATGAGGAAACGGCCGCCTATTGAAAAGGGTGGCCTTCTTCTGTTAAGACAGAGTCATGTCAACACTCACCACACCGCGGTTTCACTACCCAGAATCGGACGGGAAGCCGATGGCCGACAACACGCTCCAGTTCGAGTGGATCGTGACTATCCAGGGCAATCTCGATGCGATGTTCCGCGATGTACCAGACATTTTCGTGGCTGGCGATCACCTCATTTATCCTGTAGAGGGCAATATTGGCATCAGACAAGCCCCGGACACGTACGTCGCCTTTGGTCGCCCCAAGGGGCATCGGGGGAGTTATGCGGTAAGTGAAGAGGATGGCATCTTTCCTCAAGTTATTTTCGAGGTCTGGTCGCCGCACAATCGTCAGCAGGAAATGGAAGTTAAGCGGGAGTTCTACGAAAAGTACGGTGCGGAAGAATACTACATCGTTTATCCCGAGTTTCCTGCTCATATCGACGGATGGCGACAGGAAAATGGAGTATTGGCCCGCCTTCCCGAGATGAACGGCTTTGTCAGCCCACGGTTGAAAATCAAGTTCGAATTGAAGCGAGGAAAGGTGGCAATCTACAGACCTGATGGCGAACGATTTCTGAACTTCGTTGAAGTCAGGGCGCTGGCCGAACTCGAACGCACACACGCCGCGGCAGAAAAACAACGGGCAACAGCCGAACAACAACGAGCCGAAACCGCCGAGCAGCGAGCGTCGAAGCTCGCTGCTCGACTACGCGAACTCGGCATCGATCCCGATGCCGTGTGAGGGCGGCTCAGGAGTCCAAGCGACGATCCTTGAGAGGGCTATGCCACATCAAGGTTTGCCCGGAGCTGTCAGTGGAGGCAGGATGGGTGTTGGCTTTGGAGACACTAGCACAGTTCCCATCGGTACATTCGGCACGATTGCGGGAGCCGCTCGGGAGACATCCGGTCCATTGAGGGGATTGCTCCCGATTGCAACGAACAGACGGAACTGAGCTATGTCGAACCCGGTAACCGCGGCGACCAGTTCTTGTCGGGCTTCCAATATTCCCTTGAAACTGTCCAAGAGGTCGATTGGCCTCGGGGCGTTCTGCGCTTTACCGGCACCTCCCTTGATGCGTAGCAGATCCAGTTGGAAGCCCTCGGTCGAATTGCTTACGGCAGATCGAGCCAGTTCAAGCTGTCGGGCAGCAGCCTGTGCATCGGCAAGTGCCTCAAGAACCCCCCGGCGAATGCGGTTCTTGGTCGAGTCGTATTCGGCCAACGCCTGACTGAAAACCGCGTTCGCTTCGCGGACCCGGGCACGGTTTCCAAAACCCAGGTTTTGAAGATTCCAAATCGCCATCGCATCGATATCGGTTCGACTGGCAAGTGGCGAAAAGCTTGGAGAGACCAGGTTGCTTTGGCCGCCAAAAGCGGCCGTACTCACCCCAACAGACACGGTTGGAAGAAATGGTCGGATCTTCTCCTGGCGAACCCGGATCTGAGCTTCCCGGATGTTGGCGTAACGTGTCGCCAGTTCGGGTCGAGCTTGCATGGCCTGGGCGATCAGAACTTCGACATCCGTGTCTTCGGGAATCAAACGGAATGGCTCCAGGGAGGCACCAGGGGTCCGGAAGTGATTAGAGGGATCGATGTTGAGTAAACGGCAAAGCTGGGCGGATGCGACTTCGACTTCTTCCTCGGCGGCGTGACGTTCACGCTCGACGAGCTTGTCAAACGCACGAGCCCGGTTGGCATCGGCGGGCAGACCCTCCCCCGCTTTGGAAAACTCGGCAGTCAGTCGAACGACCTCGGCCCCCTCCACATCACCTCGGCGAAGAACATCGAGACGGGCTTCGCTCCCCACCAGCCGCAAGTAAGCGGTTACGACATCGCCCATGATTGCGTTCTGCGTTGCAACCGAGTCCGATCGACGAGCAGCGACATTCTCCCGCGCAGCGAGTGGTTCATACACCGCATCGCCCAGATGAGCAGACAACCACATACCGGGGATTGCGACACTTCCTGCCCCCACAGCTCCTGCCCCAAAACCCATATATAGAGCCTGATCGGCCACAGGAAGAATCTGTCCAGATGAGGTCTGGACTGGACCATTGTTGTAATGATAATTCCCGCCGATGTTGAGGTTCGGCAGCAGCAGAACGCGCGCGCTGAGCTGTTGGGCCAGG
>DASZJS010000828.1:0-3099 GCA_035947935.1 Gemmata sp.
TTGCCCGGTGTCCATCAGAGTACGGTAACGACCACCCCGACGACCGTGGAATTGAAAGTATCCCTGGAGGTGGAATCCGCGATTGGAACGGTTGTGCAAACGCTGGTAACCCGCGGCAATCATATCCTGAGCCTTAAGAAAGTCGAGCCGACACTCGAAGACGTGTTCATTGAACTCGTGGGCCACGGATTGGCGGACAATCCAGAAGGGATGAAGGATGAAGGATGAAGGAAAACCTTCTCCTGTCTTCGTTCTACTTTCATCTCTTCCTTCTTCTGTCTGTCTGTCTTCATCCTTCATCCTTCATCCTTTTCCTCATGACCTCCATCCGCCTTTTCTTCATTGCGACTCTGGCCCGGACATACCCTCGCGTTGCGTGGTTATTCCGAAGCCGTGCCTGGATAATTCAAGAGACTGTGCTGCCCGTGCTGGCGGTCGCTGCATTTGCCTATGCGTATCGTTCGATGAACGCTCCGCAGGCGTACACGGGGTTCGTCGTACTCGGTGCCGCCATGACCACCTTCTGGCTGAACGTCCTCTGGGGTATGGGGGCGCAGTTGTACTGGGAACGGGATTCGGGAAACCTCGAACTCTACATTATGTCTCCTGCACCGATGATGGGTATTCTCACGGGGATGGCGCTGGGGGGGATGACGACAACTCTCGTGCGGGCCTCGGCAATCACGGTCACGGGCATCCTGCTGTTCGATGTGGTTATCCAACCAACAAGTTGGTGGTTACTCAGCGCAGTGTTTTTGCTGACCCTGGCGGCTCTCTATGGCCTGGGGATGATGTTCGCGTCAGTATTTCTGCTCTGGGGTCGGGAGGCATGGCATCTGGTGAACCTGCTTCAGGAGCCGGTCTATTTGCTGAGTGGCACGAACTTCCCTGTGGCGATTTTCCCACGGGCGATAGGTGTCGTCGCGAGTGCGATACCGTTGACTGCCGGAATGGATGCGATGAGGCAAGTGCTGTTCCGAACTCCGGGTATTTTCGATGTGTGGATCGAGGTTGCAATCCTGGCCGGGCTCGCGATCGTCTTCCCGATCGCAGCTCACCGATGTCTGCGATACTTGGAGCGGAGAGCCAAGGAGGAAGGAAAGCTCATCGTGCGGTGGCAATGAGACAGTCGGAGAAGAGGCGCATCAGCCATGGCAGCTTCCCGGAATATTTGCCACACCCTACGTCACAACCAGGAGATACCCCATGTTCCGCGTCTGGTTTGCAATTACGCTCGTCTTCACTCTCACTCTCATGGGTCGTGCGGCCGAGCCAACCACTATCAAGTTGTGGCCAGGGAAAGCGCCGGGCGAAAAGAAGGACATTGGCCCCGAGCAACTCATCGAGCCGAAGAAAGGCCAAGGGGATGTGAAGCGGGTGTCGAATGTCAGTGAGCCGACGATAACGATCTACAGCCCACCGAAGGACAAAAACACAGGCGTTACCGTGGTGGTTGCGCCCGGCGGCGGGTACTCGATTCTTGCCATCGAACACGAAGGGACTCAGGTGTGCGAGTGGCTGAACACGCTGGGAGTCACCGCTGTATTGCTCAAGTATCGAGTGCCCAAGCGCGAGATGCAGATGCCGGACAACCTCGCTGCTCTCCAAGATGCTCAACGCGCCATCAGCATTGTCCGGAGCAAGCAGACCGAGCTTGGCATTGACCCAACGAAAGTCGGGATGCTCGGCTTCTCGGCTGGCGGGAACCTGACTGCCTGGACGAGCCTTGCCGGAAAGCGCTATTACGACCCCATCGACAAAACCGATGAGGTGTTCTCTTGTGAACCGAACTTCGCCCTCCTGATTTACCCTGCCTATCTGGTGGACAAGGGCGGCGAACTCAAGCCGGAATACAAGGTGCGGAAGGATTCGCCACCGATGTTCTTCGCCCATTCGTCGGACGATGGTGTGTCGAGCGAGAACAGCGTGGCGTTGTATCGGGCGCTGAAAAAGAACAACGTGCCGGCCGAGTTGCACCTCTACGCCACCGGCGGACACGGCTATGGCATGAACAAGGGGTCGCAGCCATGTGCTTCGTGGCTAGACCGCGCTGCCGACTGGATGAAGGCCCGCGGGCTGTTCAACCCACCCGCTTCACGCGATCCGAAGGTGCCGAAGCTATGAGGTCGTGTGTGTCGAGAGCGATATGACCGTTTCCGCATCGCCCTCACCGACTTTGGAGTAGCCGTGTCTGATCCCAGCGCTGAGCACCACGAATCCAACCGCCATTTCTACGACCGGATCGCGGAGGCTTACGACTTCATCGCCGACTCGAATGAACGGGCTGCGCGGCAGGCAGGAGTCCAGGCTCTCGCTCTGAAACCTGGGGAAACCGCGCTGGAACTTGGGTTTGGGACTGGGAATGAGATTCTCGATCTTGCTGGGCGAGTCGGTTCGACCGGGAAGGTCGCCGGAATCGACATCTCCGCCGGGATGTTCGCGGTCGCAAAGCGAAAGCTCGCGGCGAACGCTCCTGCGGCTCCGGTTGATCTACGGGTCGGGGATGCGCGGTCGCTTCCGTTTCCGGACGCTAGCTTCGATGCGGTCTACACGAGCTTTACCCTGGAATTGTTTCCGAAAGCTGACATCCCGGTGGTGCTGGCCGAGGCAAGGCGGGTTCTGAAGCCAGGTGGTCGATTCGGTGTGGTATCAATGGCGACCGTCCGACAGGGGCATCACACGAGCGCACTGGAACGAGTTTACGTGTGGATGCACCGGCACTTTCCACACCTCGTGGACTGCCGACCGATCGATACCGAGGGTGTGGTATCGGCCGCCGGGTTCAAGATCACTGCGGTCCAGGATCTGGAGATCTGGACGATGCCGGTTCGGGTCGTGCTTGGTGTGAGATAGCAGTTCTGTTGCGAGTAGGTGATAGGTGACCATCGCATTCAGATCTGCTACGCCGCGGACATGGCTACGGGATGCAAAAGGTTTCACATCCATACACTTCGTGGCCCGATCGCGCTGCCGACTGGATGGGTTGTACGGAGATGGAGTGTTTCATTTGCTGCGGCCACTGAACTGGGTTGAAGTTGAGTGAGGGAATCGCCTTTGAAAAGCCATTTCAGATAGTCAGTGTTTGGAGGGCCACTTTGG
>DASZJS010000829.1:0-5183 GCA_035947935.1 Gemmata sp.
CTCGATGGGCAGGAATTTGAGGGACTTAGGGATGCCGATGACCGCTTCGCATCAGTTCTGGAGGTGTTTCTCGGGGGGGAATATCTCTGGTTTGCATGGGAAGCCGTGCGCAAGGTCCACCTAACTCCCGCCACAGTCCTCCTCGACCAGCTTTATCGACCTGCCACGGTTACCATGAAGGACAACACGACCTTTTCAGTTCACCTGCCTCTCGTGTATCCCTGTTCATATCGCGCGGATGATCCGTTCGCGCTTGGCACCGAGACAGATCACATTTGTCCGGATAGTGGCCCAACTCGATGCGTTGGCGGCAAGTTGCTGCTCGTTGGAGACTCAGCCGAAGTACCACTGAGGGAGTGCCAGATGATTGAGTTGCGGTGAGGGCAAATACCTCTCATCAACGCACCATGAACGGACGTTGAAATGGCTTCGATTCCTCATCGTCCTTGATCGGCTTGACCGCCTCCACTTCAAATGGTTCACCGACCCGGTTTCCACAGACATCCTCCAATCGGGGATCGATAACCAAATAGTGTTCGCCTTTCATCCACGGACCAGATGGGGCAAAGGTCAACACACGCTCGCCGCCACCAACCGTGAGAGTTCCCGGCACCTTCTTTCCGGATTCATCCTCAACCCACACCAACCTGCCAAGCAAGGCATTATCGAGGGCCTTGGGAAGACGGATCAGCAAGGGAGTATCCGAACCCGCCCGGGGAGCCACTAGCGCCCAAGCCATTGGGTCCACCGGTTTGTCATCGGCTGGTCCCACGGTAAATGTTTTGCGAAATCCCGAAACGATTGGTCGGCCCTCGGTATCCTCCCACTTGTCGCTGATGGTCAGTGTGTAGCGATGTCCTTCCTCCAGGATCGGCCCCTCTTCTTCTCGAGGAACCAGTTCTCGTTTCACCCGCCCGGGATGAAGCAGAATCGTTAATCGCGTACCATCGACAGACCACAATTGTTCTTCGAGTTCCAGGAACGGAGACTTTACTTCAATTCCATCATCGCGGATGAGCTTCAGATGCCGGTAGACATCTCCTCTCGCGACTTCTCCCGAGAAGTGGATGTAAAATCGAAGTGTGTTCTCGGGGAGTCGGTTCCCGGATGGGTAGATACTCGTAATTGAGATGCGGGGACCGGGTGGGGGTTTCGGGAGAGTGAGCGCGGCTTCAATCGATTCGCCCTTGCGATCGCGAGCTGGATCATAATCGGGATACAGGATCGCACGGTATTCGCGGCCAGGAACGAATGGGAACTGAGGTTCAAAGCGAATACCGGAATCTATGAAAGTATAGGTTCCAGCTACTGGCAACCGATTCAGCACTTCTTCCGGCTTTCCACCCGCGACCACCACTCGAAACATTTCCGGCCACTGCTTCGCATCGAGTTTGGCATTTTTCAATCGCGCAATTGACTCCTTCGACAAGCCAGTCGCTTCAATCGCCGCAGGCGCACCGGATTTTGATTCCACGAGCTTGATCGAAGGTGGTTCTACACCCTGAAGTGCCAGTGAGAATGCAAGTCCGAGTAAAGTACAGAGGAGGTATCGCATTGAAAATCCTCGACAGACAAACGGCGGTTTGTCTTGAAGGTCTGGCACTCCTCGGCCTTCAAGAACAAACCGTCGGAAAACATCGGCTGTTCACAAATACTCTATGGCAACGAAATGGTCTTCAGATCCAGGCCGCCTGGAACCTTGAGGAGCAGAACGGCTCGGGCATCATCGAGCTTGTCGAGCCGCGTCACGTCAGTTTTGAATTCCGCAATCTTCTCGTACTTCACCCCGGCCGTGCCGCCACCTCGCACCGCAGCGCTGATCGCTTCGGCCGATCCAAAGCTCTCCGTCGGGATCTTGATCACTCCATGCCGGCTGTTCGCAGACAGGAGGTAATCTTTTCCGTCCTTGGTGTAAGAGATCATGGCCAGAGGCTGATTCATGTTTCCGAGTTCGGCGATTGTCGTGCCCTTCACCTTGGCTCCAGGTTTCAGTTCCTCGACCGGAATCTTGACCAGAGGCGTACAGGTATACGATGCGACAATGTTCGCTTCCTTGCCGATCTTGTAGGGCGTAAATGCCATGATCGGTGACCGAGTTTCAATCTTGTCGTGAGCGGCGTGGTAGATCTGGATTCCGGTACCCTTGTTGGCCTCCCCGAATGGGAATGGGAATGCCCACAGAGTGCTGGCAAATTCCTCGTTCGAGAGACCAGCAACAAACAGTTTGCCACCCATGAACGCCATACTGGTGAACGATGTCGCCTTGCCCTTGTCCTGCCCTGGAACTTCAATCTTGGAGAACATCACGTCCTGGAGTGCGAGGGGCTCGATAGCTCCATCGCGGGTCACCTTGATAATCGCTGGCTGCCCCGCACCGGTTCCACGGGAGACTGCCAGATAGACGTTTCCGGAAGCAGGATTCACCTTCACATCCTTGATGGTCACTTCCTTTTCAGTGACGCCGAGGGCTGCTCCGACCTTGGCATCGATGCGTTCGACGTTCACCGGTTTTTCGCTGGTTGATTTCGAATCTCCCGTGTCAATGGCGAAGATGGTGGCACCTTTCGAGTCAGCAACGAATAAGATTCCCTTTGCGCCGAACGCCAGGGTTGTGGCAGATTTCAGATCGGGGGTGCCCTTGGTCAGTCCCTCATCGGCCCGGCCGACGGTGACCCCAGCGAGCACCGCGGCGATGGCCAGCAGCTTTGTACGCATCGTGAGTTCCTCGGAAGAAAAAAGAAAGGGCGAAACGGAGCGCAATGGCCCCGGAAAGTGCATCATCCAGCGCCACAAGCAGGATTCAAGGAGAAAGTGATGAAAGCCGTAAGTAGATGGCCGGGGCTTATATTGAAAGCCGATGGCCTGGGCAGAGCCTCGCCGTAGATTATACGGGTTCAATGCACGCCGGGAGGTTACGTCAATGGCCGACATTCGAGGATTTCGAGGGTTCCGCTACGATCTGGGTCAGGTCGGGTCGCTGTCGGATGTGATTGCTCCGCCCTATGATGTGGTCGCTCCTGCCCTTCAGGAACAGCTTTATAATCGAAGTCCCTTCAACGCCATCCGGCTGGAGTTGACCCGGGATGAACCGGGCGACAACGAAACCGAGAACAGATACAACCGCGCAGCGATAACTCTCAAGGAATGGACCTTGAAAAATGTGATCCATCAAGACACCGCGCGGAGTCTTTACGTTTACGAGCAGGAGTTCGAGGCCGAGGGGGCAACCTATGTTCGTCGGGGGTTCTTTGCGCGCGTTCGGCTCGAACCATTCGGCAAAGGGAAGATTTATGCGCACGAACAAACGATGTCCGGTCCAAAAGAGGATCGGCTGAAACTCTACCGGGCGACGGGCTTCAACCTGTCGCCGATCTTTGGGTTATATCCGGATGCGGAAAACGAGGTATTCCGGGTTCTTGAGCTGTTCACACTGAAAAGCCCGCCGCTGGTGGCAAAGGATCACCTGGGAGTCATAAGCAGGCTGTGGATTATCACCGATACCCATGCCGTCAGCACCGTAATCGGGTTAATGGGTCCAAAGCCAATTTACATAGCGGATGGACACCACCGCTATGAAACCGGGGTGAAGTACCTGGAGGAACGCCAAGCTGCTGGAGAAGTACCCGATGATGAAGCTGCCCCGAACTTCACCCTGATGATGTTGGTGGGGATGACCGACCCCGGATTGGTCATTCTTCCGACTCACCGACTCCTGAGTGGTTTGGGGAGTATTTCATCTCCGCAGTTGGAGAGTATTCTGGCCGACCATTTTGACATTGTCGAGCGATGTGGAACGGATGCTCAGGCCGCATGGGACTACATTCGGATGGATGGTTCGCAATCGATTCTCGGTTTTGGAACAGTGACCGATGGCCAGTGGTTCGTTGCCAGGCTCCGCGATCTCAAAATCATGCAGGAACTGGCACCAGAACAGAGTGAGGACTGGCGCGAACTGGGCGTGAGCGTGCTGCACAAGCTGGTGATCGATCGACTCTTCTCGGAGAAAAAGAGCGCTCCTCTTACGTGCCAGTATGTTCACTTACTCGATGAGGTGACAGAAGCGTTCGCGGCTAAAGCCTGTCAGGTGGCCGTGCTGGTTCCCCCCGCCACAATGGGGCACGTTGAGCGGATCGCAGGGCACCTGGAAAAGATGCCGCCAAAATCGACATATTTCTATCCCAAACTCCTCACGGGCCTCGTATTCAACTCGCTGAAAAAGGACTGATTTGATGGCTCTTGCCTTGCAGCAGCAGGCGAACGTCGTGCCTGCGACTCTTCAAACCCTTCGCGTTAGTAATTTGAGTCGTGGACGGTGACTTGTAGCCTCGGAGATATCCAACAACTCCGTTCCGCAGCAAATCCAGCAACATTGGAGCGGCACAGAAAGTGCATGGATATTGACGGGGTCTATTGCACTGGAACCAAGGGAGACGGAACGGGCAGACTCTTGGCCAATGGATAGATCAATAGCACGTATTTTTTGTGCCTCGTTGCTCGATCACACCTCTCGGTCAGAGGCATGCGTCATCGACTGGAACATGGGCTGGGAGTGAAAGCAGCAGCCTGGTGGGGAGGAGCATTCTGAGATGATATATCCTCTCCCTGGGTTACGGGTTCTTTGCGTCGATGACAACCGCGATACGGCGGACTCTACCGGCATGTTGCTTGAACTCTACGGTTGTGAGGTAGCCGTCTGCTACGATGCCGATACTGCGTTGGCCACAGCTCTCCGATTCAGACCCGACCTGTGCCTGATCGATTTGAATATGCCGGGTACAGGCGGGTGCGAACTTGCCATGCGATTCCGCGCATGGGGACGGGAACCACCTCCCCACCTTATCGCGGTCACTGCCTACGGCTCAGAAACTGCCCGAAAGGCCACGAGAGAAGCCGGCTTCGACAGGCATTTCGTAACACCAGTTGATTGGGATGAACTGGTGGCTATCTTGGCGGAAGCGGAACGCAGTTTGGGACGAGCTGCCTATATCAGTTCCCGATTGGTTCAGTCATCGGGCGAAGTGAAATAGGAACAGAATCCGCCCGACCAGTGCCAGTCGATACTACGATTGGTGTTTCTCAGGAGCCTTTTGAATTATCTCGGCGAGGCGCGTGGGATTGATGGGCTTGAGGAGGTAAAGGTCAAAGCCTGTCTTGGACCCATCTGTTGCCTCCGGTTCGGAGGG
>DASZJS010000830.1:0-6945 GCA_035947935.1 Gemmata sp.
GTGGCGGTGAACGCTGCGGCTGGGAGGCGGTCGAAGAGTTCCTTCATCTTGTCGCGTGTTTCGAGTGCCTTGTTAATGTCCCCCTTTTGCTTGTAAGCATGGTACATCAGACTCAAGACGATCAACTCATCAACGGTGCCGCGATACTTTACCAGGAGTGGGGAAGACTCAAGAAGCACGTCGGTGGACTTCCCCAACTGCTGGAGTATTTGGAGGATTCGGAGTTCTGCCTGTAGAACCAGCCATTTCGCGCGCTTGTTATCATCCCCGTCTGTCGCAACCTCCTTGATTATTTGCCTTACCAGCAACAGCCCCTCCTCTCGGAGCTTTAGCGCCTCGGGTGGTGTTGCGTTGCCCGCACGCTGGACCAGACAGATACTGAGGTAGAGCTTTTGCTCGGCCTGCCGCAACCCCTTTGAACTGGCAAGGCGTTCTCGAAGGTAGGTTTCCGCCAGATCGAACTTGCTATCCTTCATCAACCCGCGGACGTGTTCGTCGTCTTCAGCTTCGGGAATACCCAGAGGCTTGGGAATGATTGTTGGAGGGAAGTACTGTTCCGGGAGAGCGAGGTAGCGCTTCAAAGGGAGAACCATACCCCCAGAAACCGCGTCAGAATGCAGCACATCGAAGAACAATACATCGTTTGCCGCATTGAGGTCGAGCGGTCGGATTGAGCGTTTTCCCGTCAAGCCGAGAGCCAGCTTGAGCCCCCCATCATTTACCTCGTATGATCCGTAGATTTTGGTGGCCTTTTCGTCCCCGTATGGAAAGAACAAATCGACATCGATCCATTTCGGGTTCTTGGTGACATCAACGGTGTAGCGCCCGCCAATCCACTTGGGTTCGCCTGCTGGATTAGGGACGAATGTGAACAGAAATCCATCGAGAATCTCAAGCTTTAGATCGTCCCAGGAGCCGACCAGTGCTTTGTCGCCTGCCGCGGGAGGCATCTTTTCGCGCACGAGTTCAAACATCATCACATCGCTATTTTCATCGACTTGTAACTCCGCAGGGCGTTTGCGGCCTTGTTCGTTTGTACTCGCACAGATCCGGAGTTTGTCTCCATTGAGTTCATAGGTAGACTGCATCCCCCCCTTCGGCCTATGCAGATCCTGCAAATCGAGCCATTTGGGATTCTTATTCGGTTCGATCTTCGCATGTGTCTTAGTCAGGTATCCGAAAGCCTGTTCCCCAGACCTCCATTCCCACCAGATATCTCCCACAACCAGGAATCGCATCTTCCCATTGATTATTTTTTGTATCTCTTCACGAGCTGAAACAAACTTGTTCTGCTCAACATTGGTCACCACCCAGAGCCCCTGAAGTGCTTCGCGATCGGACAGCGTGCCACCTTTCGCAGCGTTGGCGGGGGGCTGTGTGGAGGGGGAAACAGGGTTCGCCTTCGCAGTGGGTTTCTGCTCTTTCGGTTGCCCGGGAGCCTCGGCTGGCAACGCCGCCAGCAGTCCGACAGCAATCAGCCCAGCTGCGAGGATCGCTCCACCGGCCACACGTAGTTTTGCAAGGAACATACTCTTGATTACCTCATCCGTGAGTCGGGCCGTCCCAACCGGGACCACCCCGGCCGCGACTGCACCTGTTGCAACTATTGCCACCAGTTCGGATGTTTTTGCGAGAAGGGCGGTCGGCACTGCGGCCCGACCAACGCCGCTCGTGGCAAACATTGTCGTCAGCCCGCCGGCTGGAAGCAGCGTCCCGTGCTTGAGGAGTCGCTTTCGCAACAACTCCCGACCGCGGGCCAGCCGACTGGAAAGCGTACCTTCCGGGATTTTGAGAACCTTGGCCGCATTGGCTCGCGAGATGCCCTGAAGTTCACACAGCACCAGCGGGTCGCGGTATTTTGCCGGGATAGCGTTGAGTTCGGCATCGAGAATGGGGAGCCAATCTGTTATCTCGGCCGGCGGAGTCGGGTCAGGGATCATGTCCGTCACCTCGGACCATCGAACGGCCGCCTGCGCTGCTCGGCATCGCGCCTTCAGGGCTACGCGGTAGGCGACTCCGTAGAGCCACGGAGCGAGCCTGTCGCCGCGGGTCACGGTTCGTGCCTTGCGAACCAGAACGAGAAATGTGGCCTGGAAGGCATCCTCGACATCCGCGGGATTCGACAGTAAGCGGCGACAGACGCCAAAGACCATCGGCCCGTGCCTCTGGAGCAGCACTTCAAAGGCCGGGTGGTCGGCATAGCGGGCGAAACGGTCGAGCAAATCCGCGTCCGGAAGATCATCCAACCCAGTGGAGCGGATTACTTCGTGGAGTCGCGCAACGATGGGCAACTGGTGGGGCCGGAGTCGGGTCATGGGGCTTCCTTGCGTGGATTTTCGCTGTTCGAGAGATACTGCCGGAAGATGCCTTCGCGCGTCCGCTTTTTTTCTACTCATTCGTTTGCACGAGTCGCGGATAAACTATTTACGATGAGCCGCAGAAGTCCTTCTTGTCTCAGTCCTGCATGGGCAAATCGTAAGGATTACATGTTGGGTCTGTGGGTCAATGATGGCGACCAACTGGAGTAAAGGTCGGGAGTGAAAGGCGAAATTGTGTGCCGGGCAAGTATTCGGTGGGCAAGAACAGATGAAGCCCCCACGAGGAGAGGATTATGCCTTCCCCCGCTCTGACCGATCTCGTCCGCCAGTTGAGAATCACAAATCCGGCAACCGATTGCGATCTGCTTGACCGCTATCTCAAACTCCACGACCAGGAGGCGTTTGAGACTCTGGTGCAACGGCACCACCAGACGGTGCTGTCGGCATGCCGTCAAGTACTTCCGGATGGAGCGGATGTAGATGATGTCTTTCAGGCAACGTTCCTGATCTTGCTTTCCAAGGCAAACTCGGCGCGCTGGCAACCGTCACTCGGTGGCTGGTTGTACGCAGTAGCACATCGGGTTGCTGTCCGAATGCGAAGGACGGAACACAGACGCATTCGACGGGAAGTTCGGGTTGCTCTCCACGCAGAAATGACATCAGAGGTACCGGATTTCTCGTGGCGTGAGGCAATTGTGGTTCTGCACGAGGAAATGGACCGGCTTCCCGACCGATACCGATTACCGTTGCTCCTGTGTTACCTGGAAGCGTTGTCGCGGGATGAGGCCGCGACACAACTCGGCTGGACGGTGGGCACGTTACGGGGACGATTGGCCCGCGGTCGGCAGATGCTCCGTCAAAGGCTCACCCGGAGGGGTATCACGCTCTCGGCTGGTCTGCTTGCTGCGATAGATCGATCGGGAGCAACTACGATCGCTGCAGCACCAGACCTGATCGCGGCGACAGTGCAAGCCGCCCAGGGAATTGGCTCTGCGAAGGCTCTTTTGCTTGCCAAAACGTGTATCTCGGATTTCGGTATTCGCGTGAAGACTACGTTGGGTGTTGTTGCAGTTCTTGGGTTGTGTCTTGGCCTGTTTGCTGGTGAAAAACCACTAAAAGAGGCTCCGAAACCCCCGGTACAGACGGCGACGGATGGGAAGAAGCCGGAAACACCTCCTGTTGATCCTGAAAGCGAGTTCCACTACGCGGGGATCGTTCTCGATCCGTCAGGCAAACCACTGGCTGGGGCAACGGTCCATATTTGTGGGCTACGGCATGGCTTCATCGAGTTCAAACCGCGGGCTAAAACCGGAGCCGATGGCCGGTTTGACTTCATCGTGAAGCGGGAAGAATTCCAGACACGCGGTCGAGACGATAAACCGGGCAGTCGAGTGATTATTGGAGCCACCGCACCTGCTTGCGGAGTTGTGGCTGCATCAGGAGTGAAGCCCGAGAACCGGGAGAACCTCAGTCTGCGGCTTCCCGAGGAACAGATCGTCAAAGGACGGGTCATTGACACCGAAGGCAAACCAATCGCTGGGGTGTCATTCGGTGTTTCGCTCCGTGCGGGGAAGCTCAACAAGGACGGCAAGCCGATTCCATTCGACTCGCCAGACAAGGAGGAACAATGGATGCCGAATGTCCTCCCTCATCGTGATGAGGGGTCAGCGAAAACAGACAAGGATGGACGGTTTGTCATGCATGGTGTATCAAAGGACTGGCTTTATGATTTGTACATCTCGGGACCGGGTATCCAGACGTTACGAGCGCAACTCGTTGGCCGCCCGCAGAAACCAGAAGCAGTGGATGGGGAGGGGCTTTTCCTACCCGAAGGGGCTCCGAAGCGCGTTCAATATGGTTGCGAGTTCACCTATGTCGCTCTACGCGATAAGCCGATCACCGGAGTGGTGCGCGATAAGATCACAGGCAAGGCGCTCGCTGGCATTTCCGTGGTCCGCCCGTTCGTGCGGGACCCCGAACCAGCACTATGGACGACAACCGACAAGGATGGTCGATTCCGAATCGATGGGATCATCCCCGGGGAACACGAACTGCGAATCGATCCCAATGCGGGGCAGCCATATCTCCGAACGCGATTCACAATCGATACGACCAATGGTCCGACTCCGTATGAATGCACTCTGGAACTGGTCCGCCAGAGGATGATTGTTGGGCGTGTGACTGACCAGGCAACTGGTAAGCCCGTTGCTGGTCTGGTGGAATACCGCGCGTCGGCCACGAACCCCAACTTGAAGAATGCCCCTGATCTGGCCCAACCGCGCTGGAACAGTTCAACTTCGACTGCGGAAATCGACAAGGAGGGGAAATTCGCAATCCACGCCCTACCCGGACAAGGAGTGATTCTGGTGCGGGCAAATGGAACGTACAGACCCGCTCTCCTGGTCGATGCCGATCGAAAGGCGATCCCCGCTCTCAAAGACGATGCGGCGTTACTCGACACGAAACCACTCCCGGTCCTGGCGTCGGAGTTCCACGCGGTGCGAGCAATCGAACTTCCAAAGGATGGTGGGGACTTCACCATCGATCTGACCGTCGATGCGGGTCGTTCCGTCCCCCTGGATCTCAAGTATCCCGATGACAAGCCCCGCGAAACCTGGGTTCTCGGCCTCAGACCAATGCCTTCCGATCAAATCAAAGAGTTCGCTCCCAAGCAGGATCGGGTGGGAGGATTGACATCTGGCGAGCCTCGCCCACTCTTCGCCATTACCCGCGATGGTGTACTCGGCGGTCACATGGTTCTGACCGGTGGCGAAATGAATTCGGTCGCTCTGGAAATGAAACCGACAGGAGGAATCGCGGGTCGATTGGTCGATCCAGATGGAAAGCCCCTCGCCTCACAGGGTTTCCAACTTTATTACGAGGATAGTGCGCAGGGAGTGTCGGTGTCCTGGGGTAACTCTTTCCGACTTCTCTCCGAGGACGAGGTCAAACAACGCAACCGGATCACAGGGATGTTCGAGAACCGTTGGGGACGTTTCTCAAGGCCCGAACAGTCGGGTGAAGATGGCAAGTTCCAGGTAGCCACACTCATTCCGGACGTTAACTTCGATCTCTGGGTTATGCGCGTTGAGCCACAACTCGACCCGAAAACGAAAGAGGTTGTGCGAAGGGTCGCCGGTTATGTCAAAGTCACCCGCACCTCCATCAAGCCCGGAGAGACAAAAGACCTCGGTGACCTCGTGGTGAAAAAAGCGGAGTTGAGGTAGTGGCTTAACGGTGTGTTGATCGCCCGACAAGTTCCCAGATCGTTCAGGGTCGCGCTTCTTTGTTCGGATCGGGAAGTGTCGGTTTGCGTGGCTTGCGTGAGCTGTTTGGCATAAAACGCACTTAGCCAGCCTACAATCGAGAGACAAGAAATGGCTAGGAGATTTTTGCATTACGAATTAAATGACTCCGAGAACTTTCCCACAGTCAAAGCTTTCAGGATTTGGATTTGTAAAGGTATCTTTCAGGATAGCAGGTCAGACTATCACTACTGTCAAACTGCTGAAGACACAGATTTCATCTGGTTGTCTCACCATGGAATCATTTACGGTGGGTTTTGCGTAGCACCAAAAGTGCAATCAATTCCAAAAGAACTCCCGAATTATGAATTTGCACGATCTTTTTATGTAATTTGCGAATCTTTCCTGCTCGATACACCCGTTCCAATCGCAAACACATCAATCGATGAAGCATGGCTTTCTAATTT
Organism: Gemmata sp.; assembly: GCA_035947935.1. GTDB lineage: Bacteria > Planctomycetota > Planctomycetia > Gemmatales > Gemmataceae > Gemmata. Next base: position 6,031 of record DASZJS010000830.1, read on the forward strand.
AGCGGCTGCTGGAGGTTCAGCGTACGGAGCGGCACCATCTCTCTGGGGTCGCTGAAGTTGAGGGAACAAACTTTATCGGCATCAACACACTGTTAAGCCACTACCAAATTTCCAAACTCTTTCGCTGGCGAGCTTGAACCGGAGGGCGAGTCGGAACAAGATAGAGGCGTCTCTCCCGCCTGATCCCGCTTTCCGTATTTCGAGCCTGCCCTCATGCGCACTTCCACAGTCGCTCTGGTTCTTCTCCTGGCTTTTGCTGGGACTGCTCGCACAGAAGAGCCGGTGAACGCCGAGTTCTTCGAGAAGAAGGTTCGGCCCATCCTTATCGCCAATTGCACGGGTTGCCACAGTGCCAAAAAGCAGAAGGGTGGACTCAGACTGGATGCCAAGTCCGAGTTCGCCAAGGGTGGCGACAACGGAGCGGCGATCGTCCCTGGCGATCCAGCCAAGAGCCGACTCATTCAGGCGATCCAATACGATGGCGATATCAAGATGCCCCAGAAGGGGAAGCTCCCGGATACCGAGATCGCCATTCTGACCGCCTGGGTGAAGGGTGGGGCTCCGTGGCCGGACGATGTAAGTATCGGGGTTGGTGGAACCGCAAGCACGTTCGATCTACATGCCCGAGCGAAGGCCCACTGGTCGTTTCAGCCCATTAAACTACCACCAGTTCCGGTTATTCCCAACTCCAAATCCCCAATCGACAACCCCATCGATCGATTCCTTCTCGCCAAGTTGAACGGCAATGGGTTGTCGTTTGCTCCCCCGGCCGACAAGCGAACGCTCTTGCGGCGAATCTACTTCGACCTGATCGGATTGCCGCCAAGCATTGAGGAGATCGAGGCGTTTCTAAAAGATAACTCTCCGGACGCCTACGAGAAGGTGGTCGAGAAGTTACTTGCATCGCCAGCTTAC
>DASZJS010000831.1:0-7132 GCA_035947935.1 Gemmata sp.
ACCCCCCAACCCCCTCTCCCCGGGGAGAGGGGGCGAAATCTGACTCCCCTTCTCCCGCGGGGAGAGGGAGTTGGGGGGTGAGGGCGACACGAACTCCGCTGCCAGCCAATCCAGCAACTCCGGGTGGGTGGGAGCATCGCCGCGGAGTCCAAAGTCGCCGGGCGTATCCACCAGCCCCTTGCCGAAATGGTGCATCCAGACGCGGTTCACAAATACCCGAGCTGTAAGCGGGTTATCCCTGGAGACAATCTCGCGAGAGAGAGCGAGTCTTCCACTGCCTTCGCCAAACGGCCTGCGAGCGGGGTTTACGATCCGCGGCGATTGCCGCGGGACAGGCTCTCCAGGTCGACCAGGGTTACCACGCTCAAACACACGCGGTTCATAAGGGCGATCGGCATCGTGAAGCGCCATCGCCCGCGCAGATCCCTTCCCCAGCCAGTTCTCCAGTGCCCGGAGCAGGTTTTGATATTCGCCCTGCGTGGCACGATCCGGGAACAGCGACAGGAAACCCCAATCCAGAGCCAGCGGGGCATCGGCCGGAGAATCCGCACCATACAACACCCGGCGAAGTGCCTCTGCATCGTGATCTTCGAGCCATTTCGCTCCTTTCGCACTGGCCGCTTTCCATTGCTTATCCACATCCGCGAGCAGCTTGCCATATTTTGTCGCCACTTCCTTCATCGACTTCGGTGGTTCGGCAAATGCCTCAAGCACCAGTCGATTTCCCCCCAAGCCCTTCAGAGCATCCGCTGCCTTTTCGACAAATCCGACTTCTGGCAAGTCGGCAACCGCGTGCCAGTAGAGCCACAGTGGATCGCGTCGCGTGCGGGTGTCGGAAAGATACTGCCGCCAGCGCGTAATCATGCTGGGGTTGAGATCGCCGGGGTCGGCAATCAGCATGAAATCGTCGGCTGGCGGCTGGTTCCGCGCAACGTGTGCTGCAAGCAGATACTCGGCGGCCCGGGTTCTCACTCCGCTCACAAGGGCGGTGTGTTTCGCCGTCACGAAGTCGACGAGCTTCTTCTCGCGGGTCTTCAGTTCCGCATCATAAATTGAGCACTGTTCACTCTCGGGTATCAGACCCGCAAGCGGAGGAACATTAGGCTCCGTGGAACTTCGGAACACACCATAAAGGGAATAGTAATCCGCACTCGGAATCGGATCGAACTTGTGATCGTGGCACCGGGCACACGTCACCGTCAGGCCCATCAACCCGCGTGTGATAACATCAATGCGGTCATCGATGATGTCGTGGGTGTTATTCATGAAATGCCCACCAACCGTCAGGAATCCGAGTGCGGCCTGGGCCTTGGCATCATCGCGGCAGAGCAGATCGGCAGCGAGTTGCTCCATCACAAAGCGGTCGAAAGGCTTGTCGGCATTGAACGCCGCGATAACGTAGTCACGGTAGGTCCAGGCCCACGGATATTCCTTCCCCTCGAAGAAGACATAACCCTTGTTGTCGGCATACCGAGCGAGATCGAGCCAGTGCCGCCCCCACCGTTCCCCATACCGCGGCGATGCCAGCAATCGGTCGATCAACTTTGAGTAGGCATCCGGATCAGGGTCATTGATGAAGGATTCAACTTCCTCGGGTGTTGGCGGCAGACCATGTAGATCAAAGGTCGCCCGACGGATTAACCCACGGTGATCAGCCACTGGATTCAGCTTTAACCTTTCCTTCTGGAGTCGTGCGAGAACAAAACGGTCGATGGGGTTGTTGATTGTTGGCGGTGGATTCTCGATTGCTGGCACCTTCGGCCGAATGACGGCCTTGAATGCCCAGTGCGAACCCGCAGCCTTGGCAATTGCGTTTGGTGCTATAAGAGTCACCTTCTCCGGCCACGGAAGTCCCAGTTCAATCCATTTCTCAAGAGCCGCAATTTCACGATCGGGGAGTTTGGCCGATGGCGGCATCTTGAGGTCTTGATCGGTATGCCGAACAGCAGTCAGAAGACGGCTCTCCTTCGGCTTCCCGGGGACGACAACCACACCGCCAGCTCCGCCTTTCATTATGGCATCGCGTGTATTGAGCCGAAGATCGCCCTTTGCCTTCTCCGGCCCGTGGCACGGAAGACACCGCTCCACCAATACCGGCCGAACATTACGCTCGAAGAACTCCGTGGTGCCTGGATCGACCCCATCAGTCTTCCCACTCTGGGCAGAAAGTTGAATGGGAAAAGAGAAGAAGCCGACAACGAGGATAAACGGTAAAGCCCGGCGAACGGGAAGCATGGCGATCTCATGCCGGTTTTAGTATTGGGGCAGGTTGCTCTTCGTAGGCCAGGCGGGATGGTCTGAGCATACCGCAGTTGAACACCTGGAACCAGCATGTTCCTTGGAACGCGCCTGGGATTGCGCTGGAAGCCCTGCCAAAGCGACAGTCTTTCACATACCCACCCCGCAATCCTGGCAGGATAGGCCAGAGATAAGCAGGGCCAGTCGCGACATAAGTTACATACTCCAATAGAGTTCAATCGCATTATTCCAAGCAGGCACGGTTGTTGCATACCAACCCGTCGCGGAATTGCGTTCCGCATTCAATCCGGGTTCCAATTCGAGGGAAGTGCGATGGGGCTCAAGCCAATCGGAGACCGGATCATTGTCCGTCGGGAAGCCGCGGACGATAAGACGGCCGGGGGCATTATTCTGCCAGACGCGGCCAAGAACAAACCGCAACGAGGCACTGTTATTGCGGTTGGTCCGGGGCGAGCCAAGAAAGATGGCACTCGCACCACAATGCAGCTCAAGGCCGGCGACAAGGTGTTGTTCACCTCCTGGGCAGGCGATGAGTTCAAAGATCGTAAAGCCAAACTTGAAGGTGAAATCCTCGTCATGCACGAGTCCGACGTGATGTGCGTGATCGAGTGATCGCAGATCAGAGCTAAACAGACGGCTGAACGAAACCAATACACTCAATCTCACCCAACTAACTACCTCACCCACAGGGGAAGCCACGATGTCCGCAAAACAGATTGCATTCGACCAGGAAGCCCGCGAGGCCATGAAGCGGGGTATCTCAAAGCTGGCCCGTGCGGTGAAGGTGACGCTTGGGCCGAAGGGCCGCAACGTCATAATCCAGAAGTCATTCGGCAGCCCGACCGTGACCAAGGACGGCGTGACCGTGGCGAAGGAGATTCAACTCCCCGACCACTACGAGAACATGGGCGCGAGCATGGTCAAGGAGGTCGCCAGCAAGACCTCCGATGTTGCCGGTGATGGCACCACCACCGCGACAGTCCTTGCCGAAGCGATCTTCAACGAAGGCCTCAAGGCGGTTGTTGCTGGGACCAATCCCATGCTCATGAAGCGGGGAATGGAGAAGGCAGTCGAGGATATCGTCGCCAAGCTGAAAACGATGAAGACGGATGTGAAGGGGAAGAAGGATCTGGAGAATGTTGCCACCGTTGCTGCAAACGGCGATAGCGTTATCGGCAACATCATCGCGGAAGCGATGGACAAGGTTGGCAAAGACGGCGTTATCACCGTTGAGGAGGCCAAAACCCTCGAGACGAGCCACGAATTTGTGGAAGGTATGCAGTTCGACCGCGGCTATCTCTCGCCCTACTTCGTGACCGATCCGGAAACTGCGGAATGCGAGTTCGAGGACGCTTATGTCCTCGTTTACGAGAAGAAAATCAGCAGCAGCCGTGACATGATTCCCGTGTTGGAGCAGGTGGTCGAACAGCGGAAGCCGCTCCTCATCATCGCTGAGGAAGTCGATGGCGAGGCGCTCGCCACACTGGTTGTCAACGTGCTTCGCACCCACGGGCAATTCAAGGTGTGTGCGGTGAAGGCACCGGGTTATGGCGATCGCCGCAAGGCCATACTCCAGGACATCGCTATTCTCACCGGCGGCACCGCGATTTTCGAGGATCTGGGCATCAAGTTGGAGAGCGTGACGCTCGAACAACTCGGTCACGCCAAAAAGATCAAAGTGGACAAGGATAATACCACCCTGATTGTGGATACCAAGGACAAATCCCGCAAAGAAGCGATCCTGGGCCGCATCGCCAGCATCCAGAAAGAGCTGGACAAGAGCACAAGCGACTACGACAAGGAAAAGCTGAGCGAACGGGTAGCCAAGCTGTCTGGTGGAGTGGCCAAGATCAATGTTGGTGGGGCCACCGAGAGCGAAGTCAAGGAAAAGAAGATGCGGGTCGAGGATGCGATGCACGCAACCAAGGCCGCACACCAGGAAGGGATTCTGCCGGGTGGTGGAATCGCTCTTCTGCGGGCCAGCGTGGGCCTGAAAGCCCCGGAGGAACTGACCCACGATGAAACCATCGGATTCAACATCATCGTTCGGGCTTGCAAGTCTCCTCTCCGCCAAATTGTCGATAACGCGGGCGAAGATGGAAACGTGGTTGCCAGCAAGGTTTTGGAGAACGCAGACAAGAACTTCGGTTACGATGCCCGTGCCGGCGAATACTGCGACATGCTGAAGAAGGGCATCATCGACCCGACGAAAGTGGTCCGGAGTGCCTTACAGAACGCTGCGAGCGTTGCGACCTTACTGTTGACCTCCGATGCAATGATCGCTGAGGAGCAGAAGAAGGACGATGGATCGAAGAAGGGCGCAGCCGGCGGCGGATACGACGATATGTATTGATCGCCCAACAAGTTGAGTGTCTTGAAATGAAAAGCCTATCGGCTGAACCGCATTGCGGTTCAGCCGATAGGCTTTTGCTGTTGAGTGGAGCGGTCGTTCAGAGTGCTGGCCTCGATAGCGGTGGTGTCCACACTCAGCCAGGTCAATCAACTTCCCACCACAATACTCGGTTCAGGAGGTAGCGAGGAGATCGTTCCAGTTGACAGCATCCAGAATCCGTTCGCTAATTCGCGTCAACCTTTCGCAGTCGCTGATGGCGTGGATCGCTGCTTCGACAGCAGACGGGGCTGGTCCAAACCGCTTGGCCGCAAGTCGCAACACCAGCGAACGGGCTTCCTCAGCGCGGCCCTCAGCACGGCCTTTGGCTTCGCCCTCAGCACGGCCTTTGGCGATGAACTCGTTAAGGTATGCAGATTCGGTCACGTTCCACCCCTTTAACTTGTCTTCCCACAGAGCTTTTCGCCCCACTCGGTCTGCAAAGATTAAAGTGATCGCGGCATAATCACCACGCCGGTGAGTATCCGGTTCGGCTTCAGCTAGGGCCATCCATCGGTCGATAATAGCAGGTTCATCGCCGCCAATCATCAGCGGGATCAAGGGCAGCAAAGATCGTGGCCAATGTCCCGATTCTACCCCCTTGAGCAATTCATCGGCACTTTCGTACTCGAGGTTGCGTTCGCGAACGTCCAGTTTGGTTGTCAGTTCAGCTTCGGCCCAGTGCATCTCTTGCGAACATTTCCCCCTGCCCGTCAGATTGATAATCGCCGCACTCACCCAAAAGCGGCTGCCACGTTCCGTGTCGGGCCTCACATACCTCCAGATTGCCCCGAGATGAGTCAGTACCCGGCCAAACATTTCCGAATCCGGCACAATCTGGAATTCAAGCAATAACGCCCACGGTCTGCCGTGTTCGAGGAGATTCGTCAGATAGGCCACCATGTCGCTGGTGCGGTCGGGCTCACCGGGGAAGGAAATCGCCCGTGTGTCGAGCCACCCGCGGAAAGTGAACGTCTCGATTGGTAGGCGATAGAGCCAACCGAAGAATCCCACCGGCTCAAACCCCAGCAGATAGCGGCACGACTGGTCATAGATGTTCTGCGACATTGGGCACCCGACACGGAGGGAACTCCCCTCCATCATCGGCAAATCGTGGTGCAAGAAATGACAACTGCTCTCGATCAGTGTCGCAACAAGAACTCGTTCAGATTCAAGAGAGCATGTTGCACATCCTGAAACCCGGCCGTTCGGTCCTTGACCGTTGCCAGATATTTCAGCACCAACTCATTCTCGTGGTTGGTCGGTCGGCGGCTGAGGGTCGCGAGATAAATCTGCTCGATCACCCACGCATCGTCTTTGCCTTGTTTTAGCCAGTTGGCAATCCGACTGTCGGGTGATTTCACTTTCGTAAGCAAGCCGGCATTGTTCAAAAGATGCAGAACCTGGGGCAGAGCGGGATCATCCTCACGGGCACACTCGCAGATCACATCACGCACTGGCTTGGCGAACGCTTGCAGGAACGGATGACTGATTCCACCCTCCGGCAACCCAATTGCCCGCGTACCAATCGGATAACCCTTGAAGCGTTCAGGCACTCCCGTTGCGCTCGAAACGGCATCGAGAATCTGCTCGGCGGTCAGCATCCGTGTCTGAGCATGCGTGAAATAACGATCAGGGTTTGCCGCAAATGCAGATTGCGGAGGCAACTCGGCTGCCAGTTGATAGGTCCGAGAATTCAAAATCGTACGGATCAGCGGTTTCAGCCGGTAACCGTTTTTCACGAACTCACGACTGAGCGAGCTGAGTAGTGCCGGATTACTCGGTGGGTTGGTGTCGCGGAAATCATCCACCGGATCGACGATTCCCTTGCCAAGCAGGTGGAACCAGACGCGATTTGCAACAGCAGGAGCGAAGAACTTGTTCTTAGGATCGGTGAGCCAGTCGGCAAATTGCTCGCGTCGATCGTCGTTCGGCCCCAACGCTCGCACCGGAGTGCCAAAGGCTACCGGTGACTGAGGCTTGCGGGTGATGGGATGGTACAACTCCCGACCAGGTGCAACGAAAACAATCTCATCGTCGAGCCCAAACTGCGATCCCTTGAACTGGACACTGGCGAAGAACGCAGCCAGGCCGTAATAGTCGGCCTGAGTGATGTTCTCGAATGGATGGTTGTGGCATTTCGCACACTGCACCCGAACACCCAGGAATAACTGGGCTGCCGCTTCCGCCGATTCCTCTGGCGTACGCGTCACACGATAGAAATTAGCAGCTGGTTTATTCAGAGTGTTGCCGCTTCCAGTCAGCAATTCGCGGGCGAACTGCGTCACGGGTTTGTCATCGGCCATACTGCGGACGAGGTAACGATGGAAACTGTGAACGCCGCGTTCGCTGATCGTCACCGGGCTTCCACGCAACACATCTGCCCACTTGAGCGCCCAAAACAGGGCATATTCCTCGCGGTCGAGCAACGTATCGATGAGCTTGGCTCGTTTGTCGGATGCCTTGGAATCCAGAAACTCCCGC
>DASZJS010000832.1:0-3900 GCA_035947935.1 Gemmata sp.
AGCGAAGGGATCGAATCGCAGCATGTGGTCGGACCCGCCGCCGATGGTCGTGTATTCCATCCACGTCTTGTAAGGCTGGAACCACCGCATCCGCTCCGGTCCCAGCACTTTCAGCAGCGTGTGGCCGTCCTTGTAGAGCCACGCGGGCTGCACATCCGCGCACACGCCGAGCTTCTTACATCGTTCCAGATTGAACTGACTGGGAAAGTTGGCGTGCGTGATGCAGAAACGCAAATCGCGGATCGGTGTGATCCGATCCACAAACTCGTAAGCATCGAGCAGCACATCCATCCCGCCCTCGCCCGCCGTGTGAGCCGTGACGGCCCACTTCCGTTTGGCGGCTTCCTCCACGATCGCCTTCAGCGTTTCGGGCTGGATGAAGAGCAGACCGCGATAATCGTCCTCGGTGATCTGGTAGGTCTCGCCGCGGGGCCAGGGCTTGCGCATGTAGGCCGAACCATTCAGCATTCCGCCATCCAGGAACAGTTTGATCGGCCCAATCCGCACCCACTCATCCCCAACACCCGTTGGCCCTCCCTTGCCATCCTTACCAACGAGATCGTCGAGTCGGCGAGCCGCTTCGTCGCGGTTGTTGGCTGTGCCGAAACCCCGAGCCACGTTCACCCGTATCGTCAGTTCGTTCTGCTTGTGCAGTGAAAGGTAGAGGTCGAGATCGGAACGACTGGCATTGCGATCGGCAATGCTGGTGAGGCCGTTCTGGTTGTACAGGGCGAGAAGTTTCTTCACGACCTCGCGTTTCTTCTCGGGGGTGATCTTCTCCCCATCTCCGGGAACGCCCTTGAGAACTCCATAGGCATTCCGAAGCATGCCTGTGGGTTCACCTGTGACGGAATCCTTCACGATCTGGCCGGCGGGTGGGTCTTTGGTATCCCGTGTGACTCCGGAGATTTTGAGACCCATTGAGTTCGCGATTCCGGCTGGCCCGGCGTGATAGAGAACGGGGTGCTTGGGAGCCGCACCATCCAGTTCGGCCTTGGTGGGGAACCGCGCTTCCTTGAGCCGCGTTGGGAAGGCGAATTGAATGACGATCCACTGTCCTTCGGGCGTTTCTGCTGCCTTCTTCTTGATGTATTCCAGCACTTCGGGGATCGATTGGAGCGAGGGAAGCGGATTGCCTGCCTCGCTGAGTGCTGCTCCGACCGGGTGAACGTGACTATCGTAAAGCCCGGGCAGAACAGTCTTGCCCTTGGCATCGATGATTTGAGTACCCGATCCGATCATCTTCACCGCATCGGCACCAAGAGCAACGATCTTTCCATCGCGCACGGCAACGGCATCGGTGACCGAGAACTTCTGATCTACAGTCACGACTTTCGCATTGCGAATGACCAGTTGTGCCGCCTGGCCCAGCGCTCCAGGCATTGAGTTCGTGAAGAACAGGGAGAGCAGAGCGAGAGGTAGCGCCCGAGTGAGGGAGAGCAGTTTCATGAGGAGTCCAGGTGCGGAGCTGAGGAGGGGAGGCGATCTGATACAGGAGTACCACGGCTGGCAGGACACTGCAACGGGTTACAAGACACGGCTTTGGATTTTGGTGTAGCTGGTGGGGTTCAATTCCTTGGAAGACGTTGTTATTGGACTGAAGGCGGCCCCCCACATACTCCACTCCCAGGTTGCGGTGCTTCAGTTTGAAAGGCTGAGACAACATAGCCCAAGCAACGCCTCTGGGGTATAAAGAACGGTTGAATAAGCCGTTCAGGCTGAGGACAGAGTGGCCTCCCGGAACATTTGTGAAAAGATGTCCACCGCGATCTCACTTGCAACACCCGATCCGAACTCTCCGACAGGACCTCGTCCCGTCTGTTGGAATGGGACACAGTTTTGCTTCATGTTGCAACGCGGAGTTTTTCGCGGGCAATCCGTCTTACTCAGCAACGGCCACGTTTTAGAAACACATGATGGATTCCCGACCAATACCAACCCCCGACCACTTCGATGGACCCGCGAGCAATATTACTCACTTGGAGAACTCGGGCTTTTTGATGGCCGTCGAGTCGAACTTATCAATGGGGAGATCTTCGAGATGACCCCCAAGGGTTGGCCGCACGTTGTCGGATGTCGGAAAACCGCGGAGGCTCTGGAAAAGGCATTCATGGGGATCGGGTGGGTGGCCCGTCAGGAACCACTTGGAACTGTGGATAGCGAACCGGAACCCGATGTGTCTGTCCTTCCGGGCCGGTTTGAAGACTACTCAGACCACCCGACAACCGCGTTGCTGATTGTGGAAGTTGCGGACTCATCTCTCGACTACGACACCACAATTAAAGCCGAGCTGTACGCAACGGCCGGAATTGCTGACTATTGGGTTCTCGATGTAATCAACACTCGGTTGCTCGTGTTTCGCGATCCGATGCCGATTGCCGCGGGCGGGATAGCCTACCGCACGCATCTTACTTTTGGACCGTCTGAATCGGTTGCCCCGCTCGCTTCGATTGCTCATGCGGTTCGTGTTGCCGATCTGCTGCCATAATCATCAGGAGTTTCAACCCGGAGCGTGAGCGAAGGGGAGGGCGTGGAAGTCTCTACTTTCTGCTGGCATCAAAACTGCCCTATGTTATAATCCCATAAGTTGAATCGGATTCGACCCTCCCTCCGATAACTCTCCCACCGGTAGATTGCCTTACCCCGCCAAACGTATTTCCCACCGACAGGAGCACCTCCATGCGGCTCCGTCTGCTGCTCGCCGCGATTTGCACAGTCACCCTCGCAGGTGGCTTGCGCACTCCGCTTGCTTACGCCGCCGACTTGCCTTCTGCATCGCAACCGATCGAAAAGACAATAGATCAGTTGATCGATACCGCAATTACCGATGCCGGAGTTACGCCTGCTGGTCAGGCCGATGATGCCACAGTCATTCGCAGACTCACACTCGATCTGGTTGGGCGCATCCCCACCACTGCGGAAGTGGATGCTTACACCAAGTCGAAGGAGTCCGACAAGCGTGTGAAACTGGTGGATCGGCTGATCGCTGCACCGGGCTTCGCCCGTCATCAGGCCTCGCTCTTCGATGTGATGCTCAACACCGATGGAAACATGCGCGGCAACGGAGCATTTCGCGATTACCTGGTCGCCGCGATCAAGGAAGACAAACCCTGGGATAAAATGTTCCGCGAGCTTCTTCTCCCCAATGAGGGCGATGCGAAGCTCAAAGGCGCAGCCGAGTTCCTCCGCGGCCGGCTCACCGATCCCGACAAGCTCACCAACGATGTGAGCGTTGCGTTCTTTGGTGTTAACGTGAGCTGTGCCCAATGCCATAACCACCCGCTGGTCGTGGGCTGGACTCAAGATCACTTCTACGGGATGAAGATGTTCCTGGCTCGCACGTTCGATAACGGCGGGTTCCTCGGTGAACGCGGTTCCGGAGGCATCAAGTACAAGCCGACCAAAGGGCCGGAGCGAACCGCCAAGATGATGTTTCTCACAGGTGCCGTTATCGAGGATGCTTCCAGCAAGGAACCGACTGCCGACGAGATGAAGAAAGAGAAGGATGCACTCGATAAGGCCAAGGCTGCGAAAACGCCTCCTCCGGCTCCCAAGTTCAGCGCCCGGGCCAAGCTTGTCGAAGTTGCTCTCCAGAATGCAAACGCCGACTACTTTGCCCGGAACATCGTGAATCGGATGTGGCATCGGTTCTTCGGTGCCGGGCTGGTTACACCTCTCGACCAGATGCACTCGGAGAACCCACCCAGCCACCCAGAATTGCTCGCCTGGCTTGCCCAGGACACAGCAGCTCACGCATACGACCTGAAGCGACTCATTCGCGGCATCGTACTCAGCAAAGCCTACTCCCGGAGCAGTCACTACGATTCCGACCAACCCGACCCCAAGCTATTCGCGGTTGCCAAACTCAAACCCATGACTCCGCTGCAACTTGCCACTTCG
>DASZJS010000833.1:0-7244 GCA_035947935.1 Gemmata sp.
CCGAACTGCAAAAGCAGATTGCCAAGCAGGCCGGAGACCAGAAATTGCCGGACGCTGCGAAAGCTGCCGATATGGCCGCCAAGGCTCTCGATCAAGGCGACTTGCCTGCCGCAATCGAGAACCAGGAGAAGGCTCTGGATCAGTTAAACAAGGACGCAATGGGGCAGCCAATGGAAGGCATGCAGCCTGGCGAACTTGCCAAGACACAGAAACAGGTTCTCGATGCCACCAAGGCGCTCCAACAGTCGCAGCAGGCGACCAACGCCGCCCAGGCCGCGTTACAACAAGCCCAAGCAAACGCTCCAATGGCCATCCAGGGTCAACTGAACCAGGCGAATAACGCTCTCCAACAGGCCGCCAACCAACTCCAACAGGGCCAGCCCGGTCAAGCTGGGATGAACCAGCAGCAAGCCGCCCAGCAGATCCAACAGGCTCTCGATGCCCTCAACGCCGCCCAGCAACAGGCTATGGGAATGGGGATGGAAATGGGGATGGGGATGGGTGAAAAGGGTATGGGAATGGGAATGGGTGAAAAGGGAATGGGTGAAAAGGGAATGGGAATGGGTGAAAAGGGAATGGGAATGGGCCAGGCCAATCAGGGCATGAACCCGGGGATGAGCGAAGGAGACATGAACGGTGCCGAAAAGTTGAAGAATGTTGGTTCCTCGGGCGTTCAGGCTACCGGCGATGGAACATTCATCAATCTCCGAAAGAAGGAGCGTGAGAAGGTTCAACAGGCTGCTGATGCCCAGTTCCCAGCCGAGTTCCGCGAGTTGATCAAGCAGTACAACGTCAACATCAAGAACGCCAAACCGATGACTCCGGGCGGCAAGTGATGTTGAGCGATTCTCGATAACCCCCCTGGGCCGGTGAACCGATTCCATCGGTTCACCGGCCCAATGTTCGTCGTGCCGGTCGCGAGGCTCTTAGGCTTTTCTCACCAAACGCCTTTTTGGACGAGCCGGGAGCAATCATCCGACTGGAAGTTCTTTGGCCGACACCGGAGGTTTGTACCGATGCGTTCTCTCTTCACTGCCGTCCTGGCGACTGCGTTTGCCGTCCCAGCCGCACACACCGCCCAATCGCCTGCCGACCCCACCAAGATCGAGCCGAAGGACAAGGTCAAGATTGACCCGGAAACGAAGAAGGCGGTCGAGGCCGCTCTCAAGTTTCTGGCCAAGGAGCAGGCTGCGGATGGATCGTGGGGTAACACCGCGGTCACGGGTTTCGTTCTGCTCGCATTCATGTCGAACGGACATGTGCCGAATCAGGGGGATTACGGCAAGAACGTGGCCAAGGGCGTCCACTACCTGATGCAATCCGCACGGGCAGATGATGGCTATCTGGTTGGCTCAAAGGGCGGAAATATGTATTGTCATGGGATGGCAACCCTGGCCCTGACCCAGGTGTATGGGATGACTGGGGATGAAGATGTCAAGAAGGTTACCAAAAAGGCCATCGATCTGATTATCAAGACTCAGAACAACGAGGGTGGCTGGCGATATGATCCTTCGCCAACCGGGGCCGATATCTCTGTTACAATCATGCAGGTGATGGCCCTTCGGGGTGCCAAGGATGCCGGGTTACAGGTGCCGGACAGGACCATGGCCGACTCGATCAAGTACATCAACCGTTGCCGCGATAACCGTAGTGGCGGCTACAAATACCAACCCTATTCTGCTCCTGCCGGGTACGCCCGGACGGCGGCCGGTGTGTGTGCCCTGCAACTCTGCGGCGAGTATGAGGCGGACGACATCAAGAAGGCAGTCGAGTTCATGGAACGGGCACAGGACGACAACGCTCACTACTGGTATGGTCACTACTATGCGGCCCATGCGCTGAATCAGGTTGGTGGAGAGGTGTGGGAGAAGTACTACAAGCGGATGCGAGACAGGTTGCTTGCCGTGGGTTATCAAAAGCCCGGCGGTGAATGGTACGATGGCCGACGAGAAGCTGCTTATGGCCCCGCTTATCAAACCGCCATCGCCGTGCTGATTCTCAGCGTTCCCACCCATTATCTACCGATCTACCAGAAATGAGTGTTCAGTGTTCAGTGTTTATACTTCGCCAGTACTCAGTGTTCACCGAAGAAGAGACAGATGGTAGGCCCTAACTGAACACTGAACACTGAACACTGAACACTGGCGAAGAGGGTGCGATTGTGCCCCGATTGATCGTCATGCGCGGGGTGGATGAAGGGAAACAGTTCGATCTCGTCGGCCCGACAATTACGGTCGGTCGGCACTCATCGAACGCTGTGGCCCTCCACGACACCCAGGTTTCCCGCCGACACATGGAGTTCCGGGGAATCCAAGGCGGTGGGTATCAACTCATCGACCTCGGAAGCGGAAACGGAACGCTACTCAATGGCCAGTCAATTCACGAGGCCCCCCTGCGAAGCGGGGACACCATTTCCATCGGGCAATCCGTCCTCATGTACACAGCCGGGGGGAACTCGGGCGAAGCCGGGAACGAACTGACCGAGCGCGTGAAACTGATCGGTCGCAACGCAGATATCGATTTCCCCTCTGCAATTGTCCGCACGGTTGCATCCGATCTGGGCAGCCAGATTCTCTCTCGTCCCGCGACAGCCAGCACCGAATGGGTCCGGACTCGACTGGCGAGTTTGGCTGCGCTCTACGAGACCGCTGAAGCAGTCAGCCATATCCTCGATGTCGATGAACTACTTGCCAAGGTCATGGAACTCGTCTTGAAGTCGGTCGATGCCGATCACGGTTGTTTCATGCTACGCGCCGAGGATGCTGCCCTCGTTCCCAAGGCGGTTCGGTATCGCGATGGGGTGAATCGGGCCGAAGAACTCGCCGTCAGCCGGACAATCGTCGATCTCGTTTTGAAGGACGGGCACGGGGTTCTGGTATCGGATGTCCACGCGGATGAACGGTTTCGCTCGGTCGAGAGCCTCCACAAACACAACATCCGGGAGGCGATCTGCGTACCCATGAAAGGCCGCCGGGAGACCGTTGGTGTCCTGTTCCTGGATACTCAAGCCACACTCAAACAATACGTCAGTCGTGGACACGACACTGGAAAGTTCACGGAGGACCATCTCCATCTTGCGAGTGCCATTGCCCACCAGGCAGCCATCGCGGTGGAAGAAAGTCGGTATCACCAGGCTCTAGTGAATGCCGAACGGCTTGCGGCAATTGGCCACACCATCGCTGCGATGTCGCACCACATCAAAAACATCATGCAGGGGGTCCGATTTGGCGCGGATATGGTTCGGACTGCTCTCAAGGACGAGGACAAGGAACTGCTTGGCAAAGGGTGGAAGCTGGTGGAGCGGAACCAGGGCCGGATCGATCAGTTAATCCTCGATATGCTTTCTTTCTCGAAAGAGAGAGAGCCGGCAGTCGAACCGACCGACCTGAACGAACTGTGCGATGATGTGTTGGGAGTCGTTCGTGGGCGAGCCAACGAGCGTGGAGTAACGCTCGACTGGCGGCCGGGTGTGGGTGTATTGGCTGTTCCGTGCGATCAAGAGGGCATTCACCGGGCAGTACTCAACATCGTCAGCAATGCCCTGGATGCCGTGGAGGATCGACCAAATCCGCGGGTTGCGGTACAGGCAATTCTGGAAGCGGATGGCAACTGGGCCAAGGTGATCGTGGTGGATAACGGCCCGGGCATCCCTGCGGAGGTGGTTGATGACATCTTCAAGCCGTTCGTCAGCACCAAGGGCAGCCGGGGAACGGGGCTTGGTCTGCCCGTGTCGCGCAAAATCCTCCGCGAACATGGAGGCGACATCCTGGTTCAGAGCGTGGTGGACAAGGGTAGTAAATTCAGCCTCCGCATCCCGATGAAATCCGCCTTCGCGGGGGAAGTGACCAGTGGAACCCAGCCTCACGTACCGATCAAGCCACCCGAGGAGTGAGAAGGCCACCCAGGCCATCGGCTTTCAGCCTTCGACCTGGGCTGATAGAAAAGCGGCCCTTCAGGCCGCGATCCAAGCCTGAAGGGCTCGTTCTAACAGCCCAGGTCGAAGGCCTGGGATTATTGATGTTCTCTTCTCACTTCATACCGTCGGCAACTCGAACCCCTTGCGATACTCGCGGCCAAGGAGTTTGTTTGCTGCGGGGTCGTCCTTGAATGTCTCGGTAGTCGCATCAAAGTTAAGGGTGCGGCCGGTTCGGTAGGCGATATTCCCAAGGTGGCAGAGTCGAGTACTCTTGTGCCCTTCCTCAATGTCCGCGTTCGGTGTTTTCCCATCGCGAACGCAATCGAGGAAGTTCCGGACGTGGTTGCCCACAATGTCCACGCCTGGCTTTTCCTTGGTTCCATCGCCACCGCGCACTTCCCACCCATCGCCCTTGAAGAGTAATGTCCCCTTGTCGCCGTGGAAAATGACTCCGTACGACTGGTCTTCCGGCCCCTTCTTCTCCCACACGCGATGCTCCCACACGAGCGTACAACCGCTGGCACCACCTGCCCCGGTTGGGAAATCGAACGTGGCGATCTGCGTATCCGGAGTCTGTTGATCGTCATCGTAGAAGTACTTACCTCCCGAACACGAAATGCGGGTCGGGGCATCCAGGCCGAGGACGTTGCGGGCCACATCAAGGCCATGAATGCCGTTATTGCCGATTTCGCCCGTTCCCAGATCCCAGAACCAGTGCCAGTTGTAATGGAAGCGATTCTTGGTGAACGGGGTTTCAGCCGCCGGCCCGAGCCAGAGCGAGTAATCGACTCCCTTGGGAACCGGACTGGGCTCGGCCTTCCCGATATTCGGTCGATTGCCGGCGATCCATGCTCGGGCGAACGCCACTTTCCCGAGCTTGCCCGACTGGATGTACTCCCTTGCAGCAATCACATCCGATGCACTCCGGCGCTGCGTTCCGATCTGGACTACCCGTTTGTACTTCCGGGCCGCTTGTACCATTCGGCGGCCTTCCATGAGCGTGTGCGAACAGGGTTTCTCGCAATAGACATGCTTCCCGGCTTGACAAGCCCAGACAGTTGCGAGCGCGTGCCAGTTGTCCGGAGCAGCAACCACCAGCGCGGTCAGCGAAGCGTCTTCGAGAACCTTTCGGACGTCCTTTTCGGTTTTCGGTTGAGTGGGTCGGTCTTTGAACAATTTCTGAGCATCCGGCCAGAGATTTTCATCGGGTTCGATGATGTGAGTGATCTCGACGTTTGCCTGGGCATTGAAGACTGGAATCAACTGCTTGCCGCGGATGCGGGTGCCCATGACAGCGATGCGAACACGATCGTTCGGTTTGTCCGCGGCCCCGGCGTAGGTCGCAGCGGATAACGTCAGTGCGGATACGGCCGTGGAATGGAGAAACTCACGACGAGAGGCAGCCATTGGGGAAGACTCCGGCACAAGCAGAGAAGGGGCGTGACTACAACAAATGGTAATGTCTGATGGGTGCCGAAGACAGCAATATCTCGGTCGTCCACGCGACCGAGTGGCATAGTCATGTCATTCTCAGTCAAAGAATGTTTTGCCAGGGGGAGAGCGACTGTAGACCGAGTCGGAATGGTTGGCATGTGCAGAGCCAAAGTCGATGTTGGAATACCTGAAAGGCAAAGTGGATAACCGCAAGTTGTAGCGCCTACTGCCGCCATCTGAATACCAGTTATGGTTTCGGTTTGGTCCCGAAGTTCGGCTCGGCCTTCGGAGGGATCGCCAGTTTCTTCGACATTATTTTCGCTGCTGCTTTTGTGCTTCGAGGTGGCAATGGTGCCGCGTTGGTCTGGGGCTTCTTTTCCTTCTTCTCTCGCACGAATCGAGCTTTCTTGGGCTTGACGTTTTTGGTCTCGACAACGGGCGCAATAACCGGTTCGGGAGGGGTAATAGGTGTTTCCACCTTTTCGGGTACTTTCACGACCGCTTTTTTTTCGGGTACTTTCGCGATCGCTTTTTTCGCTGTTGGGAGCGGACTCTCCTCATCCTTGTGCTTCTTCGCTTCGCGAGACAGGGGTTTCTTTGCCATCGAATGCCTCATGGGGAGTGAATGAACGATTACTGTTTTTTAGTGGATTCCATCTCAATGGAAAGACGGTAACCTCAAAGCCCTGAACGGCTCGTCTCTCTCCATCTCCGCAGCGATTGCGCATGAAGTGCGTGAACTCATCCCAGAAGGGGATCATCTGAGGTCAATTGCATTTATTTGGAGCGGAATTCCCGCACCAACTGACTGAAACGAGGATCCTTACGGATTGATTCGAGATCGCGATCTTCTTCCATGAACTGAAAGTCGCGGTAGCCAAGCTCGACCGCCCTGCGAAGCGCCCGCAGTGCCAGGTCTGCTTGCTTGAGCAAAGCGTATCGGCAGGCAAGATTGTAGTGAGCTGTTGGATCTGCTGGTCGCGTGGCAACCAACTGTTTATCGACCGCCAGCCCATCATGAATCCGGCCCTTGGTGGTCAGGTTGCTGGCCTGAACCCACAACACTTCCGCATAGGCTGGAAGGATGGCGAGCAGCTTTCCAAAAAACTCGATCTCGAAATCGAGTTGGCTGCGATCGGCGAGAAATCCAAGAACGGATCCTGGTGGGAATGCGTTCTCGGGTGATGGCGGGACAGGCCGCTTGCCAGGGTGGGGCACTTGGCGATCCCCCTGCGAGGTGTGTGTGGCTGGTGAGAGGC
This sequence comes from Gemmata sp., assembly GCA_035947935.1. Taxonomy (GTDB): domain Bacteria; phylum Planctomycetota; class Planctomycetia; order Gemmatales; family Gemmataceae; genus Gemmata. The sequence goes on from DASZJS010000833.1 coordinate 6,610, forward strand.
ATTTCCAACCACCCTGAGCGCGATTATACCTCTGAGTTTGGGTGGGTCAAATGTTCGCCGGGCAGAGCGTTCTGGGTGGCGGTCGGGTTGTAGGGGGAGTAGGGAGGGTTGCGGTTACCGTATTGTGCGCGAGATTTCCCCTTGAAGATTCTCGATTTGAAGTCAAAAAACGGTCAGCCGGGAACAGGGGCCGTTCAAATCTGTCGATGAAAAAATCTGCTATCCCCTCTTCATCTCTGCTGCCTGCCCCGCCCGAAGAGCGACCACTTTCGCCCGCCTGCTTCTGCTTCGCGGAACAGCACGGATTCCCGGTGAAACTGCCGCACGGCTGCACAGAGCGCTACACTGATGCACAGCGACAAGGAAGCGACCACCGCGGGGATGTGCTGCCAGGGGAAGGCATCAGCCCGCACCCCCAACAAGCGTTGCTGCAAGAGGAGTGCATTCGTTACAGGAATCCAGCTCGTCGCCGCATCGAGTTCGATTCCGGGACTCATGCTCACGTACGACAGGGGGAGCGCCACGAAAAACATCGGCACCATGTAGTAATTGCCTTCCTTCGTACTCCTGGCGAATACCCCGAGAGCAAGCCCGCACGCGGCGATCATCATCGCCAGTGGAAGGGCTGCAAGAAC
>DASZJS010000834.1:0-8275 GCA_035947935.1 Gemmata sp.
AAGGCGCACTGAGGGATCTTCCGGGTCGCGAATCGCTTCAATCTGCTCGCGCACGGCTTTGACTTCAGCTTCGGACTCTGGATTGGGCTTATCGACGCGAACGGAGAAACCTGTGACGCGCATCCCTGTCAAACGCCGGCCATCCTCAAGAGGTACTATCGCGCTACCATCTTCAAAGACGATTTGGCTTTTGAATATCCCGATGACCTCGTACACGTTTTCGGTGTTTCCGGCTTCTGGTCTTCCGAATACCACGGTATCGCCGACCTTTTTGTTGAGGTTGTTTGCCAGCGTGCTACCGAGCATGACTTTACGTTGGTCGCCTGCTTCGATCTTCCGCCCAGCCACGATTTCCATATCCGCGAAGGCGAAGTTATCGGGCCGCCAGCCCTGGATCATGACTTGATCGGTATAGCCACTGTCCCGGGTCACATCGATCATGTTGACCACGGCCCATGCGATCTCCTTGACTCCTTTGATCTTCCGGGCTTGATCGACAAAATACTCTGAAAAGTCGCTGTTCAAGCCACTTGTCTTACCCGCCTGTTGGACGATCAGATCGATCTCTCGGTGCTCGAATGATGACGCCACCGAGTGCTCGACATTGGATGTAATTCCCAGCAGGGCAATCATACTCGCGACCGCCACGGCCAGGCCAAGGACGGTGAGCGCGCTGCGCGTCGGCCGGCGGGTGAGGTTCCTCATGATGAATGTGGTGAAGTGCATAACTCGTTACTCGCAGCTCTCTCCAATCCCCGCTATTTGTCGGAGATGCCGCTGAACAGCCTCTGTAAAAGCGATTGTATTTTCAACCACCGCCAGATGCTTTGCCGCCGGGATTATTTCGGCCCTACAAGCCGCCAAGTGATGTTCTAACCATTCGCAGGTTGCGCGGAACGGGGAAAATTCATCGTATAACGCAACAACTGGTTGGGACACTCCAGCGATCCGATCTGCCGTGAGTCCTGCTTCGGCCAGCACTTCATCTCCGCAAGTCGTCTCTGCAAGTTTCGGCAACTGACGAAGCCACCCGCGACCCAAAACACCGACACGTTCTTCAAGCGTGTGCATCTGTTGCGGAGTCAGTTCGGCTGCTGTCCGGAACAGTCGAGCAAAATCGACTACCGGGCCGAGATCCACTCCGACGCTCTGGAAGGTTTCTCTCAAATCGACCCAGACGCTTGCCTTGCCGAAGTTTGGTTCTATGTGTCGAAGGCCAGGAAAGAATGAATCCGAGAGGACAACCGCGGCAACGCACTCGGGCACCGAGAGTGCTGCGTGAATTCCAACCACTCCACCAAAGCTGTGGCCAACGATGAGAGCCGGACGAAGCCCAAGGGCAGTGTGAAGACAACGGTAATCCTCGGCCATGACCTCCGAGGTATATCCCGTGTGCGGTCGGGCGCTGAAACCATGCCCGCGCATGTCGTACGTAGTAACCCGGAAATCGGCCGCGAGGGCATCAACCAGCCCGGTGAAGACCCAGACAGCCTGGTTACTGGTAACTGCGTGAATGAGTACGACATCCGGGCCATCTCCGGATTGCTGGTAGAAAAGTCGCGTCCCATTCACCTCGACTTCTGGCATCAAATTGCTCGATAGGGCGGGTCACATCAAACGATGTGTTGAAGCAGGAAGGCCACAAGTTCGCCTAACTCCAGATCGTCAGCGCCACGGTTTCGCAGGTTTGCCAGGAACGGTCCGAACGGCAACCGATGCCCGTAGAACTGTTCCAGTCGCTCCCCAAGGACGATCAGATCGATGGATGCCAGTCCCAGATCGCCAAAAACCCGCGTTCCCGGGCCGACCGAGACAGAAATGTCCCGATCTGGGAATGCGTTGGCCATGACTTCACCCAGATCGCGATAAATCCGCTCCGGTGTGCGTGTGGTCATGAGTTTGCCACCTCGCACATGGTCGTCGCCACGATGAAATCTTTCTGGCGCGCAGTCTGAACTCGAATCGCCCGGCCAGTCAGACTCGGATATAGCTTGCCTACATCGGGTGGGAGTGTCACGCGATGTTCCTCTGTCGCTTCATCGACAAGAGTGGCCATCAGCCCATCGGCTGGAATCTTGAGTGCATCGATAACGGCTTGGGATGCCGCACGAGCACGGACTTTGGCATCGGGCTCGTCCTTTGAGGTGGGAAGCAAAGCAATCCCAACGTGGCGAGCGAACGCTGAGAACGCAGCGATGCGACCGCTCGCGATCGCCACGGATACGGGCGGAAATGGCTCTGGGCCGGCTGCGCCACGGGGTCGGCAGACGATCCGCTCATCCATAAATTCTGTCTCGATGTCGGCTGGGAACATCGCTTCGCCATGCTTCTCCATCCAGGCAGCGCGGACGGCATCCTTCGCAACAAGTCGGGCGAAGAACCAGTCGTTAAGTCCTTCGTCATTTCCCGCCCACTCACGAAACTCCGCCAATTCTCTTGGCGTCATCGTTACCCGTGCGCCGGCGGCCCTGAGTACCGGCTGTCTCAGATCTGCAGGTGGGTCGAGATAATGGCATCGCCGTGGAACTCCTCCGGAATGTGGCAGAACTGCTTCCGGCCAGTCCCGGCTGAGGAAGTATTCATCCTTGGGACCGAAGAAGTTGACGTGCCCGAACGGCAAATAGAATCGCCAGTAACCGGCTCCGGTCATTCGCAACCAGAGTCGGCCATCTGCGTTGAGCATTTCCAACCCGTGGCGGAAATGTCGAGCTGATTCCTGCTCGTTGTGCCCGCGGATAATTAGTTGGGAACCAACAGTTGGTGTTGGACCAAAGAACTCAATTCGCTGAACTTCAAACGGCAGAAGAATGCGCCCGGTCCAGTCGGGTTGTTCGAGGTGCCAGGCACCCAGGATGTGCATCGCCGCATCGATGAGAACGGGATCGAGAACAATCTGCGGTTCTGGATTCGACTGGAACCAGCCATTCCTCGGCTGCACCTCCAGTGTTCCTTCGATGCCTTCCTTGCCCTGCCGTCCCAGACTGCGGATCATCTGGAACAGGGGACCGTGGAACATATTCCGCCGCAGGTCTTCAACTGTGGTATGGCAGTGTTGCTCGTTGGTGAGCTGAAACGCCACGGGTTCGGGGGGCTCTGGGTATTGGTCGGCCAGCACGATGACCGCTTCTGCTGCAACCTTGTTCACCCCATCCTGGATGAATGAGTTCCCGAGGTCGCGAACATCGGCTTTCACCTCGACCACACCTGTTGCCGGATCGGAAGAAGCAACAGATGCACGGATTTCGAGCGTCGTAGGATCGGGATCGAATGGGAGCCAGCGGAACAAGCGGATGTTGCGAATAGCAACGACAACTTTTCCCGGTGTCAGCAGTGATGCGGCCTCCGCCATCCCCTCAATGCTGAACGTCATCGGAAGGACCGGTAGCCCGTTCTGGCCCGGATTCACACGGCTAACGCCGCGACCCGCAAGCGTGTGGTGGTCCGAGTAAAGGTCTTCACGTTCATCCAGAACCCGGCGAGCGAGAATCGTGTGGCCAGGGTCGAACAGGTCGATCTGACCAATCAGGGCATATTGAGGTTGAGGTTGGGTGCTGGCGGGTGTCGGAGGCGTTGGGGATTGAATGGTTCCGAAATCCGGAAAGGTGAAGTCTTCCAGATGGAATATCGTGCTGGGATCAGCGTCTCCAGTGAGAAAAGCCTCCATGACCGATCGCTGCACATCCAAAAACTGCTCCATGACACGGAGATAGCCATTCATCACACCGACACCGACTGACCCCTCTTCCCAAGGTGAAGTTATTTGTTCGGGAGTGGATGGTTCTCCGTTTGTTTCTTTTAGCTTGCTGTCAGGAAAACTCGGGGTGGAACCATTGGAGTTGGAATGCGATCGTTCCCATGCGACATATTCTGTTTCCAATCCTTGAAAAAGGTGGTTCAGGTTGACCGGCACCTGATGGACAGCCAACTGACCGATCAAGTGATTGATCTGAGTTGGCCCACTCTTCCGGGGGACGTTCGCAGGGATGGCCGCGAACTGTCGTCCGCGAAGAATGTCCTCCGCAAATGCGGATAGGTTGCCCCGCGGTCCGGCCTCAACAAACACTCGGACACCATCCGCGTACATGGCATCAACCATCTTCGTGAACTCCACGGGGGAAACCCAGTGGTTCACCGCCAAATCCCGGATGGCGTTTGCGTCCGTGGGGAATTCTTCCCCGGTGGAGCAACAATAGACGGGTGTGTGTGGCTGCTCGAAGGGGATACCGGCAAACAGGTCGCGATACGGTCCCATCCACGGTTCAAACATTGGCGTGTGGTAAGGTCTGCGGAACGGCAACCGCTCACACACCAGTCCTCGTTCCAGTAAGACCGACTCCACTTTGGCCACGAGAGGTGCAGGTCCGACAGCAACGCACTGGTGTGGGCAATTATCCATTGCAATCAAAACGGAGCCGCCAGCAACGGCCTCCGCGATCTCCACTACTACGGCGCGTCCGGCACCCACAGCGAGCAGGCTCACATCCGGCCCGCCCGTCTCGTCCTCCTGCTTTTGCATGAGGTCCATGATCTCGGCCAACCTCGGGCCAAGGATCACATCGCTCCCGAGCGCGCCTGCAGCAAGGAGTGCTGCCAACTCTCCTGCACTATGCCCCGCCACTGCTGAAACGGGGAGTTCGAGGTTCTGCAACACCTTGGTAATTGCCAGATCGGCGATCAGGACGCCAAAGATGGATGGACCCAGCCGACGGAGTTGAGCCTCCGCAGCGATGCGATCTTCAGGAGTTGCTTCCGGGGGGAGGTGAAGGATGTGGCGAAGCGATCCCTCGGGTCTGCCGAGTTCCGCTGCAAGCCGATCGCACCAGGAGAAAGTTTCTTCAACCTCTGGGAAGACGCCGCAGAGATCGGCCAGCATGTCCGGGTACTGCGCGCCTTCTCCAGGGAAGAGCAGAGCGAGTTTTCCTTCTGGGAACAAAGGCTGGCTGGTGAAGTAGGTTCCCGCTGTGTCTCGAATCTGCTTGCAGTTACGATCGCTGAGTCGATCACAAGCTCGACGCAATTTTGTGAGAAGATCCGGAATCGAAGTTGCGATGACCGCAAGCCCAACTCCTTCGGGTCGGAGGTGCGTTGCCAACGATGCGGCAAGGTCGGTTGGATTCGTTCCGGGTTCACACTCAAGAAAGCTTGCGAGGTTGGTAGCGCGTGCGCGTAAATGGTCCCGATCATCAGCGCGCAGGATGAAGACATGGGAGTCCCACCCCGAACCATGAGTCGTGGGAGCGTGCAGCAGCGGTGCCGTGAGAGTAGCGCTCATCGGGTCAAATGGTCCCTGTCACGGTTGTGATCGCTTCCCCCGACTTGCCGATTCGAGTTGGGCGGGCCGGCTGTTCCGTGCCACCCGCAATGAGGACTTCCGCCTCCCCCTTGGCTCCGTAAATCACTTCATCCACTGCGAATTTCGCCCCCATAGCGGGCTCGATCAGCTTCAACCCGCGGGCAGCGAGGTGCTTTTCCAGATCGGCCACCATACCCACCTCAGCCCACGGCCCCCACGCTACGGATACGACACGCCCAGGCCACTTCCGATCCAGATCGCAGGCCAGCTTGCTGAGTACTTCGTTGGCCGCGGCGTAATCCGACTGACCGCGGTTCCCATAGCGGCTGGTGATTGAGGCGAAGAGTGCGAAGAATTTCAACTTTTCGGGGTTGAGCTTCCGAGCGAGTGTCAAGGCACTCTCAACCTTTGTCCCAAACACCCGATCGAACGATTCCGGAGTCTTGTCGCGAAGCAACTTGTCCTCGATCACTCCTGCACCGTGAATGACCCCCGCTATTCCACCCGCAGCGTTCAGTTCATCAATGATAGCTCCTAGCGCTACGGCATCGCGCACATCCACAGCACGGTAATCGACCACACTGCCAGCCTTCCTGATTGCCTCAAGATTGGTTCGAATCTCGCGATCCTTGAGGAGTCGCTTGTAGGTTGACTCAACGACAGCGGGCGAGGCAGGTTTACCTTCTGTTTGCAGCCGCTTCATGATTGCAGCTTTGAGTTCGGCAGCGCGGCTCAGACCGGCGGTTTCGGCAGGTTCTTCGGCCGGTGCCGGTGAACTGCCGAGGAGTACGAGTCTGGACTGGAACCGCTTGGCGAATTCGAGCGCTACCTTGGCCGTAATCCCACGCGCTCCACCAGTCAGCAAGAGTGTGTCAGAGGCAGAGAGTTGAACGTTGGTCGAATTGCGTGTCAGCGGTCCAGGTTCACATTGCCACGTAACGCGGCGATCGCGTGTGCGGCCGACCTCGAACGGACCCTCCGGGTCACCGAGTTCGCCCATCAGCAACTCAGTCAGGTGTGTTGCCGACGTTTCATCATCGACATCCACCACACGCACGGCGACTTCTGGCCATTCGTATCCCAGGCACTTCGTGAATCCCGCAATCCCGCCATGCCCGGCAAAGAAATCTGTGGGCAGATCACTTCCAAAACCCATCCTTCCACCTAACGCTGTCACAGCAAGCAGAACAGCCCCGCCAGCCTTGCCCGCTTCGCGCAAATCCGATTCCAAACCGCGTGCGAGTAGGTAGAGCGATTTCACATCTCGCTGAGTTCGCTTTTCGAGAGTTTCGCCTTCTTGCGGTTCGGCCAGAGGAAGAAGGTGAATCAGCCCGGCAATCGGGCCACACTTCTCCCGGATGCGCGTGAGCAATTCGGCAACTTCATTGGGATCGGTCAGGTCGGCTGCAAAGACACCTTTGGGTGTGGGTTCACCTGTGGCCATCCGGATCAATGCCGTGTTCACATCCAGTTCCGCAAGTCGATCGGCCAGATCGCGCGCACTTCCCTGGCAATCATCGGTAAGCAAGATGGTTCCGGAAGGTGGGGCGAAGCGTGGACGTAGGGGAAGCGGGACATCGATCAGCCGGACGACGAGTCGTTGGACTTCTCCCTGTCGGGCTCCAGGGTGAGCTGATACCGCGGCCGGTTTCGCTTGACTGACGTCGGTAGAAGGTTGCGGGGCCGGTTCGGCAATGGCAGCACTCACGTAGTCGGCAATGCCGCGGAGTGTCTTGATTACCGACAGTTTCTCCATCTCCAGGTTCGGTTGTTTCCCATCTCCCCCGGCCTCCAGGGTCTCAGCGAGACTTCCAAGAATCTCAACCCGTTTGATCGAATCAATCCCCAGGTCTGCTTCAAGATCGAGGTCGATGCTGAGTGCTTCCTTTGGGTATCCCGTGCGGTCGCTGACGAGATCGAGGAGTTTTGCGAGCAGTGTGTCCCGGTCCATTGGCCCGGTACTTACGTTTTCTTCACGCTGCGCAACCACAGGGGGGTGCTTGCCGTTCGCTTCGGGCGAGGAGTGCGCCCGATGGCCGTTGTCGCCATTGGGCGTGGGGGTCGGGAAGGCTGAAGGCCGCGGTATGGGCTCGGGCACATTGAGCCTGTTGACAACGGCTGGGGAGGGAGTTGGCAGGGTGTGGGTAGTGGTGTGCCCGTTGCCGTTTGAGTGCCCGTTCCGTCCAGTCACCGGTCCACTTCCGGACGAACCCAGAAAGCTCATCATGACGCTTCGTTGGGTGTCGAGGAATCGAGCCATCACTTCCTGGAATCGCATCATCACCTGGGCTGCGCCCTCTGGGGTGGAAGCGGTGATGGGTGGGGTGTGTAAATCGGAATGGTTCATTATTTCTTGGTGGGTTGTGGGAAGAGATTGTGGTGCCGTGGAGCGAGAGGAAACAGTCGGAGGAGCAGCTTGCATGACAGGAGCGTGTGTTCCGTTTGGAGATGTGGTTCGGGTAGAAGTCGGCGGAACGACTTGTTTAGCAGTTTTCGTTGCTTTGGCATCCGGAGCGGGTGGGTTTGAAGCTGGCAGTGCCTGCCCAAGCAGTCGCGGTTCGGGTCCGTTCAACGGTCGGCTCCGAACACCGTTGATCACCCACGTTGTTGGTGACAGCTTGGGTTTGCCAGTATCGGGACCGAGTTTGCTGAGGTCGAATGGCTGGATGCCGCGTCCCTGGAACAAACGGTCGAGTTGTGCAGGAACTCCCGCAACAAGTAATTGCCCAAGCAGATGGGCAAGTTGGACCAGCCCTGGGCGTGTTTTCAAGTCGGAAGCAATCGCGAGATGTGGCTTCCCGGTAAGAATCTGACCGGTCAGTCCAGTGAGAACAGCCTGGGGGCCGACTTCAATGAAGATTCTTGCCCCTGCCTCATACATCGCGACGACTTCGTCTGCGAATCGAACTGGCGAAACGAGGTGTTCCGCCAACTGTTGGGCAATAGCTGCCGGGTCGCTTGCGTGCGGGCTTGCAGTCGTAT
>DASZJS010000835.1:0-11788 GCA_035947935.1 Gemmata sp.
GCTGCCTGAATGAAATTGATCGCGGCCTGGGCACCGGACAGGAGGAGTCCCTTATCCTTGGTCATGCCATAGGCTTCGCACAGGACGAGTGACCCGATGGCCTGGGCGTACATGTCTCCTGCTCCGTTAAACTTCCCGGCAGTCGGGCCACTGATTGGACAGTTCTTGAGAAGGAACGCGAGCCCTGCCGCAACCTGTTTCTGGTACTTCTGACCGCTCTTGTGGGTTTCTCCAGCCGCGAGGAAGGGGAGCAGAGCCATGCCCGTCGCGGCGACCAATTCAGTCTTCTTATCGCCATCGAACGCCCATGAGCCATCCTGCCGCTGTTGGCGTGCGAGCCAGGCCAGCCCAAGTCCAACGGCTCGCTCGCTTTCCTTATTCCCGCCACCAGCCTTGAGCATCTGGCTCTTGGTCGCTCCACTGCGTCCGGCAAACGAAGCAGACAGTTGCCCGTTGGCTCCGCCATCTCCCATGAGGAGATTGCCAGCATCGCCAGCCACTCCGGAATTGGCCTGATCGGAGGTCAGGCCGGGGGGTTTGACAGCCTGAACGTCGGTATCCGGAGCGTTCGGCGCGCCGATGTTGTCCTGGGTGACCACCGCATCCACAGTTTGATTTTCGACCCGCTGGAGTTCCGGGAGCGCGGCCGCCAGGTCCGATTGCAGACCCAGGTCTTCGTTCGTCAGATTCTGTTCGGGTTGCTCTTCTTCCTTCTCAACCGATGTGGCAACGATCTTTTCCGATGGCTTAGTGTTGGCTGTCCGGGCACCGAACACCAGCATCATGAAGGCAATAATCCCGACATTCACCGCTCCGCTGATGACCCACGCCGGGAGATGCTTCTTCATTAACCGCTCGTGAGCCGTCTCCCTGCTCGATTCCAGTTTGCGGATCACTGCTCCTTGAGTGGCAGACGCACCCTTGGCGGCCGTGGCTTCGGCCGTGGTGGGCGGCGGGTTATTCTGACTCACGGTCCGTCTCCTTGGGAAAGCCTCCCGTTGGGAGGTAGGTGATACTGGCTATCGATTATGCGGGGTGGTCCCGGCCGAAAATTCCAATTGCTCCAACTCCATCATCGCACAGACAAAGCGTTTGGGCCACCGAAATAGGAGTCATGGCCCCCATCTCTTTTCAGGCGAGCCGGGAGCGTGAGCGACCGGAGATTCTTACTCCGGTCGCTCACGCTCCCGGCTCGCCAAGAAGCTGCCTCACTGCTGCCTACTCCCCGAACGGATTCTTGGATCGGTGGGCGATAATCTCCTGCTTTGCTCGATTATCTCCGCGCCGAAACCACCAGGCGAGGCCAATGGCGGTTCCGAGCAGCCCAAGGATCACCGCCACAGCCACCTGAACGAACGCAGTCCACGAGACCGAGGATGGAGCATCCGGATCCCGCTGAGAGATAATAGCTCGGCCAATGAGTAATGGAGCCCGTTTGGTCACATTCCTGCTGGGATCGTCCTTGTCGCGCTCTCCCGATTCGTATCGCATCAACTTGAACGAGTAACCGGCGAACGACACCCACTTGTTCACCCGACCAAACTCGATCCCCTCCGGCAGATCGGTGAAGACGATACACACCGGGTTGCCCCGCGGTTCATCCTGGGGAACCAGCCAGCCCTCGTAAGCTGCCTCAAGCCCTGCTGCCCGCAGTTTTTGGCTCGGCTCCATTTTCCTAACCATCAAAAGCCGACCCTCGAATCTCACCAGCTGCAACTTGTAGTCTCTCCGAACGGGATCGAACAGATCGGCGAACTTGATGTCTGTCCGGGCATTCGACTCCAGTTCTTCCGGGGTGAAGCGGCGAGCGTGGAGCAACACCCGATTCCACGCCACCGCTTCTTGCCAATTCTCGTCGCCTTTTGTGACGCGGGCATCGTCCTTGATGGATTTGAACACCAGAAGATTCTTGTCGAGGACGATCGGGTTCTTTCTATTCTTCGCGTTCTCGTCGTTTGCTGCGTTCGCGGAGGACGGCAGTTCTTTCGGCTCCTTCAGCATTGTCACCGATTTACCGATCAACACCGGAACCTTGTCGGTCTGGAACGGATCCTGTTTTGCCTTAAAGAAATAGCCGGCCCCAACCGCATCCGCGTTCACATCCATCCACTGTTCCATCGGCTTTTTCGCGAGCGCTGCGAGTGCTTCTGGAAGTTCCGTGAACACCACCGACACGCTCTCGGTTGGTGGTTCATCGAAGGGGACGAGTTGGGCTTCATAGACCTCCATCGTGCCCGCATCTTGCAGAGACTTCGTTGCGGTGAGTCGTCGAACCTTGGCGATCGTGCCTTCAAACCGAATGAGGCTCAAACGATACACGCGCGGTTGTGGCCCCAGTCCGATCAAGTCGTCCCGGGTGAGATCCCGGCGAGCAAACTCTTCGAGGTCAGTCGTCGAAAGCGATTTGGCGTACTGCACGACCTCATGCCACGCCATGTACTCGTCCGAGTTCTTCTTTTCCGAAGCGATCTCCTCGAAATCGACGATGCCCGTTCCGGGAATCAGGTTCCCCTTGGTGTCTTTTCGCCCGGCGAAAATGGCTCGGTCGGGATTTGGGATTTGGAGTTTGGCGATATCGATTTGATTCATGCCGCCCGCTGGAGGGAGTGGCGATCGGTCATCGATCTCCGGGCTTTTCTCAGGAGGCTGGTTCGCCCCAACTGATGGCCCGGCAACGAACACCACGCCCGTGAGCAACCCCAACGCCAGAAAGAACTTGGCGAATTGAATGATGTGGCGTTTCGGCGTTTGGTTCGGGGTCCAACCGGACATGCAACCACCCTCCACTCATTTTGACGGCAAATCTCCAGCGGAGTTCCCGGTTCACGATTTGAGATCGCAGATTTACGATTATTTCAGAAGGATTCTTCCTGGTCCTAACGAGTCAGCAGGAAATGAGCTACCCGCAGGAATGGCTGGTTTTCCGTAGGTGCCGCGAGCCGAGCGGCACAGTTGCCCAAATCGTTCTACCTCAGCAATGTTTCCCAAAACCAAAGCGGCCCGCATAGGTTTGTCCAGCTCGGCTCGCCGGACCTACGGAAGACAAACACGGACTTTCGGACATACTCAACGCGGGTAGATCATTTCCTACCGACCACCTAACACCCCATCGCTAACGCCGGAGTGTTCCGTTACCGATTCTTCGAGTCGCTTGGAACGGGGGAGATATCGATGAAACCGGCCCGGATACCGTGATCGATGAGTTGAACGACATAAGCCTCAAGCAACTTCTCATCGATCTCCAATGTGAGTTTCGCCGGTTTGCCATTGAGTGATTTGGTCAGAGCCTGGAGTTCCTTGAAATAGTTCTGGATGTCCACCCCAATTTCTTTGGCCTCAGCAGCCGCTGAACCTTCTTCGCGAACGGTCATACTTTTTATTGTACCCGTTTCGCTCGCCACGACATGGACGATGTACTTGGTTGGCTTGTCAGCAGAGGGGTCGGGGATGCCGCTTGCACCGCCTTCGGTCGCCGGTGGAAGAGTCATGGCGATCTGACCCTCGGTTGGCGCCGGGTGGAACGTCATGATAAAGAACGCGAGTAACTGAAACGACATATCCAGCATCGGCGTGATGGGCAGGTCGGCTTCGACCTGATCGGTAACCATATGATGACGAGCCATTGTCGGAGTCTCGTTGTATCGGGAATTGTCGGGTGGAACTTCGGTCGCTCGTGTGCCGCTTCTGTTCGCAGGCGAGCCGGTCAGTTCTTCTGTCTCATCGTTCGCGTTTGGCGATCATCTATCCAGGCCGGTACCCAGGAGAACGCGGAGCTGAACCTTTTGATACCCGGCGAGGCGACAGGCCTTCATGATCTTGTAGGTTTTCTCGAACGGCGTAAGCCTGTCCACTCGAAGAATCAGCGTTGTCTGTAGTTCCTGCTTGTTGGTTTTCTTCCTTTCCAGAGCCGCCCGGCGGCCCATGTAGCCCTGAACTTGAACTTCGTTATCGAGCGTGTCGGTATCCCCCTCCCGCTGATCGGGTGTCAGCAACACCTTCCCTTGCTCGTTGACGTTGAGAAAGATCGGATCGCCCTCTTCCTTGTCCAGCGCCTTCGCGGCTTCCGCTTCCGGGAGTTTGATCTCAGCGCTGGTCTGCTCCACGACAAAGTTGGCGCAGAGCATGAAGAACATGACCAACTGCAAGACGAGGTCGAGCAGCGGCGTCAGGTTCGGTTCGCATTTATCGGTGCTGCCGTGACTCATGGTGAACTCGTTTCGCTCGCGGCAAACAGATATCTCTTGTAGGGTGGGTCGGTGGCCGATTCCCCTTCGCCAAGCTCATTCCCCTCTCCCGCGGGGAGAGGGGTTGGGGGTGATGGCGAACAACAACAGCTCGCCCGCTTTACGCCCGTCCTGCCTGTGGGGCTGGAACGGGAGCAGTTGGAACACTCGTCGTCGGTGCAGCGGGAGCAGGAGCGGGAGCAGGCTTCTTCGAGTTGTGATACATCTGGGTGAGCAGGTCGTCGGCAATGTGACCGACATCCATACATACCCGAGTGATCCGGTTCTTGAAAAACGCGCTGAAGAAGATCGCCGGGATGGAAACACCGACTCCGAAGAGGGTCACCACAAGCGCGTGAGAGATACCATCGGCCAATCGTGCCGGGTTCACCTGCGTTCCCGCTGTGGCGAGGACGGAGAATGACTTGATCATGCCGTACACCGTACCGACCAGACCGAGCATCGGCCCGAGGGTGGCAATCACGGCGTTATAATTGTTCTTTTGCTCCTTGTCGCTTTTGAGGCTCTCCAGGGTGTTCATCGCTGCTTCCCGGGCATCTTCGAGCCCGTACTGAAGGCGACTCATTCCTGCAGTGAGCACTTGCCCGAGGAACGAAGGGTCGTTCCGGGCCATATCGAATGCTTCCTTGAATTTCCGCTTGTTCACAGTCTCCGTGAATTCATCGACGAACCCCGGCGGGATCGCCGAACTCATCCGTAGATCGAGGACAAGTAGAACCACCAGAGCCATCATGGCGACGGAAATTGCCAGGAGCAACGGCCCGAAGATCCACCCGAGAGCCCCAAGCATGAAGAGTACGAGCGGTTGATCTGACCCAACTCCACCACCGCCCCCTTCTTGCGCGTGTGCCACCCCGGAGAACAATGTCACCAGGAACAGCGCCAGCGTGGCGAAGAACAGAAAGCGGGTGTATTTGTGAAATCGAGAGAAAGGAAGAGACATACGCAAATCCTGGGTGAATCGGGTGGCGTGAGAGCGGCGATACCTTAGACCGGCCCAACCGGCGATATGTTCTCGTTGGACGCGGCCATCCACCGATTGGTTCCGGAAAAGCCACGCAGCGGTTGTCTGAACCAGCGGCGGTGCGCAACGGGCTAGGTCTCTAACTATTAAGATCGGAACGCAGGGGCAGCGTCAAGGATTTTTCTGGGTCGATAGTGGATTGTAGATTGTGGATTGTGGATTGTTCGTTCTTCTCGTTCGTTCTTCTCTCGTTCGTCCTTCTTCGTTCGTCCTTAGTCCCTCTTCCTTCGGGAAAACCCGCGTTTGGCACCGTTGTGTTCTCTTGTTCGTTCTTTGGTCATCCGTCCTCTCGTTATTCGAGCAGAGAACGGAGCGGAACACTTGAATGTCTTCCCGACGGACGAGGGATTATACTCCGCGCGGTCGAGATTGAGACGTTGGGATGAAGGGGAAAAGCTTTACGATGCGATAGGCTTCATAGCAGCCCACTCCGCGGCGGACCCGCGACGGAGTCGCGGGCTACTTTGAAAACCGCATTCTTCCAGTTACACCAGATATCTCATTCCAGGCCGCGTGAATTATAACACCACTATCCACTAACCTGCATCTTCCCTCGAAAGAAAGCCATTGTCCGCTTGAGCCCTTCGTCGCGGCCGACCCGGGGCTCCCAGCCGAGCAGTTTGCGAGCCCGTGTGATGTCCGGTTGCCGAATCTTCGGATCATCTTGTGGAAGTGGCTCGAACACTATCGAACTGGTGCTTCCGGCCAGCTTCTTGATTTCATCCGCGAATTCGAGAATGGTAATCTCTGCCGGATTCCCGATGTTTACCGGTTCGTGGAAATCGGTGAACAACAACCGGAAGATGCCTTCGACGAGGTCGGAAACGTACTGAAAACTCCGGGTCTGCTGGCCATCGCCATAAACGGTGATCGGTTCTCCTCTCAACGCCTGGTACATGAAGTTCGGCAATACCCGACCGTCCTTCAATCGCATTCTCTCACCGTAGGTGTTGAAAATACGCACTATATGTGTGTTCACTTTGTGGACGCGGTGGTAAGCCATGGTCATGGATTCGGCGAAGCGTTTGGCCTCGTCGTATACGCCGCGGATTCCGATGGGATTGACGTTCCCCCAGTAGCTTTCCTTTTGGGGGTGTTCGAGTGGATCGCCGTAGACCTCACTGGTGCTGGCAAGCAAATACCGGGCGTTGTGGGCCTTGGCGATGCCGAGCATGTTGTGAGTGCCAAGAGCGCCGACCTTGAGTGTCGGGATGGGATGTTCGAGGTAATCGACCGGGCTTGCGGGGCTGGCAAAGTGCAGGACGTTATCGAGCTTGCCGGGCACCTTGAGCGGGTGCGAAATATCGCAGCCGATGAGTTTGAACTTGGAGTTGCCGAACAGGTGAGCGATGTTTTCGGGTGTGCCCGTGATGAAGTTATCGACGGCAACCACCTCGTGCCCTTCCGCGAGGAATCGGTCGCAGAGGTGAGACCCAATGAACCCCGCCCCGCCAGTAATCAGTGTGCGCACGAAATGTTCCTGCCTTGGGTATTTGGAGGCGATGGAGTTTGGGATACCGACAGCACGCCGCGAAGCAAGAGCGCGTTGAGTAAGCCACAGCCCCAGGAGCCCGGGCGCTATCCTGACCTGATCCCCAAACGGCTGGTCATCCGAATGATGTCATCAAGGGGTAGGAACAGGAAGGTAGAAGATCGGCCAGTCATTACAAATTACGAGTTTGTTTATAATTGAAGTGATTATTATGGCCAATCAGGCATGTGCCGAGGGCTTTGACACATGACCATTTGTGACCGCGACTGGTGTTTGAATCTGTGATTGGGATAGAAAACGCTCTGGATAGAGCCAAAACACATCATCGCAATCTTGTGAGATTACTGACACAGCGGACAACGCTGGCAGACACTTCTGACCCCTTCAATTCAACGCGTGGGTAGCGCCAAGTACAAAGTGAGCGAGTAAACCAAACACCAACCTCATGTCTCGTTACAAACCACGCTGATTATAAACAGAGGGTGGATGCTTTTTAGCCCTGTCTCGGGTCGTTGATCTAAAAAAGGTCGATTCCGCAAAGCAAAGTCAAATTGCGCCAACACTCAACCACCACTAACGCCTGGAATTTACAGGGGGAAACGTCATTTTCGTGGGCAGAACCTCGTTGCGTACCCTTGCGATCAGTTCCTCTCGCGATGTCGCGATACCTTCGCTATCTTCCCGCAGTCTCGCGGAGGTCGCATATGCGTGGGTTTGCGCTGGTTCTCGTCCTTCTTGTTGTTGACATAGCTTCCGCTGCCGATCCCTTGCCGCCAGGAGCAGTGCTTCGGTTGGGTGAAACAAAATTCCGAGCCGATGGAGAGGTCCGGCACCTTCGGTTTTCGCCCGATGGAACGGTTCTGCTGGGGTGGGCTATTGGGCTGGATGCCCGGCTCCATCCTATGGCCTGGGAGACAAACACGGGCGTTCCCATTCCGCCACCTGGCAATTGCTCCCCACCTGATGTTCCTGAGCGGACAACCGCGGCCGCTCGTCTGACCGGAGACCGAGTCGTCACGGCCGGACCCGGGTACGCTGGTCGCGTCTGGGATGCAAGTACCGGACGACAACTCGCTCTGCTCTCGGGTCACTCCGCGCTGGTTACTGCGGTGGCTGTATCGCGGGATGGGAAGCGGATTGCCACCGGAAGCGCGGATGGGCTTATCAAAGTTTGGGATGCGGACTCATTTCATCCACTGACTGCATCGGGTGGCCACACGGGCGTGGTGCGGACGATCCGGGTAGCACTTGATGGCACGCGGGCCGTGACCGTGGGAGATGACCGAAGTGCTCGAGTCTGGGATTTGAAGAATGGGAAGGAACTCAGGGGCTTTCCCACCACGGAACCGGTCGAATTCACGCCAGATGGAACTGCTGTTGTGATGTCGGCAGATGGGCGAACAGTTGTTCGCGATATCCTCACAGGTCTTGAAGTGGTTCCCACGCATCAACCGACTCGCCCAACCCACACCATCGCGGAGTTACTGAGCCGAATCGGGCTGTCTGTTGCCTTCTCGCCAGATGGACGGATGGTTGCTGTCGCGCACCGGGACGGAGCAATTGGGCTCTACGAAGCCGCAACCGGCCAGCATCGCAGAAACCTTGTTGGGCATCGGTCGGTCTGTGGTGGTATGGCATTTACTCCGGATGGCACGCGCCTTTTGACAGCCGGGACGGACCACAGCATTCTCGTGTGGGCCGTTCGGGTGCAGGATCTGCCCATGCCGGAGACGATTCAGCGCGAGACCCGCGCTGGGAAACTCTGGACGATGTTGACAACCGGCCAAGCGGACGCGGCGTATCTGGCGATGGCTCGGTTTGCCGCGGAGCCGCCCGCAGCCGTGAAGATGGCTCGGCTGCGGTTGCGACCTGCCGAGGCAGCAGAGAGCGACCCGGAAGATCAATTAGCCATCGCGCGAGGAGTGGAGTTACTGGAATCGCTGGGGACAATTGCGGCAACGGAATTCCTGGAGGAACTCGCCAGCGGCGAACCAACCGCCCATTGCACCCGGGAAGCCAGGCGGGCATTGGAACGGCTTGGCGGGAAGTGGTAAAATGGGGCTATGAACCCAAACCGATGGAGTTAACCGTGAGCCAAATCACCATCACAGACGAAACGCTTCTGGCCCAACTCGCTCAAGCCAATGGGCCGATTACCATCCGCGACGGGAATGGCCACGTCCGTGCAGTTCTTGATCCGATCAATCTCAATGACATGCAACCCCAGATCAGCGAAGAGGAGATCGCCCGCCGAATCGCAGCAGGTGGTAGGCGAAAGTTAGCCGACGTCCTCCGCGATCTGGAGAGCCAGAAATGAACTTTGACGTGGTTTTGTCCATAACCGCCGAGAACGAGTTGGTATCGCTTTGGAATAACCCGATCCTTGGCCCACTCATCGCAACCGCAGTACGCATCCTCAATGCTCGGCTGGAACGTAACGCCACCAATGAGGGGGAGTCGCGAACGCAAAACACCCGAATCACATTTGAATTTCCACTTGGGATGCTTTTCTGGGTCAATGAAGAATCTCGTCGGGTAGTTGTGCTACACGTCTGGGCATTTCGACGGAGATGAGGTTGCCGAGTGAAGACCATTTCGTGAGGGTTTATCCGCTATCTGGCGTCTTCTCCAGTACACAGTCACGACTGGAGGTCGTTTGATGCCACCTGGACCACCGCTTGCCGCTCTCATCCGTCAGATGACACCTGAATCCGAAACCGTCCCGGACGACGAGTTACTCGACCGCTATGCCAAGTCGCGGGATCAGTCCGCATTCGAACTTCTGGTCTGGCGACACGGGGCAATGGTGTGGGGCGTCTGTCGTCGAATACTCGCTCCCGATCGCGATGCGGCCGAGGATGCCTGCCAGGCCGCGTTCGTGGCTCTCGCCTCCCATGCCAGCCGCGTGCGGCACCGACAAGCCATCGCCGCGTGGTTACACCGGGTGGCCGTTCGAGCCGCACTCGATGTCCTCGCCACTCGTCGGGCGATGGAATCGCTTTCCAACGAAATTCCAGATCTCGCCGATCATCAACCCGGACCAGACGAGATTGCAGCTAACCGGGAAGTTCAATCGTTCCTCGATGCAGGCTTGAACCGGCTGCCGGATATGCTTCGCATCCCATTTGTAATGTGCGAGCTGGAAGGTCGATCGAACGCCGAAGCCGCCGCGACCCTTGGGTGCCCTATTGGGACGGTGGAATCCCGGCTCACTCGCGCGCGGCGACGGTTGCGTGGGTGGCTCGTAGCTCGTGGAGTGACACCGGCTGCCCTTGGAGCGGCCAGCGCTGTACCGGACTCGGTTCGAGCAGCCATGATCCGGGCCGGGACGCTCCGGGATGCTATCCATCCTGCTATTCGAGTTCTTGCCGACCGGGCGGTTCGATCAGCGCTCGGAGCGAAGCTCGGGACCGCAATAGCACTCGCAATGGTGCTGGCCGCAACGGTCGCCGGGTTTGGTCTTCCCACCGGTGGGCTGCCCGAATCCCCAGACCCAGACAATCCGCTCCCTCAACCCAATGATAAGGCGAAGCCGGTCACTGCCGGTCGAGTGGATGCCGAAGGCGTGCCTCTTCCTCCGGGAGCGGTAGCCCGACTTGGTTCGTCCCGATTGCGGCACGGCGGCGCAGTCTGGGACATTGTCTATTCCCCGGATCGTACCCGTATCGCCTCATGCGGGAATGACCAGACTGTCCGCGTGTGGGATGGAAAAACCGGGCGGCAGATCTGTCTGACCCGCTGGACCGATGGTCGTCTGGCATGCGTTCGCTTCACGGCTGATGGGAAGACGCTCATCGTGGCTGGCAACGAGGACAAGAAGCCGCCCGCGATCTGGCAAATCGACCCAACCACCGGAGCCGTCCTCGCTCGTCGCAAACTGTCGCTTGCCCAGGAGTACGTCGGTTACAACCTTTCCCCGGACGGGACACGGATCGCTGTGTGCGATACCATTGCCAAGGCCGTTCGAGTATTCGAAACGACCGCAGACCGGGAACTCTGGCGGGCCGGGGTCGGTGATATTGCGTGGTCTGATCCCGCGTTTGCACTCGATGGCCGCACTCTCGCGGTTGTCTCCCGCAACCGCATCTATTTATTCGATTCGGCAGGGAAGGAAGCGGGTAAGCTGGAAGTCGATGTCCATCCGGACGCCTGCCTGAGCCATGTTGCACTTTCTCCGGATGGAAGTCGAGTAGCAGCTTGTTGGTCGGTCAGGGGATTCCATTTGGCGGTCTGGAATCGGACAACAGGGCAGATTGTATGGTCTCGTCAGACGGAACCGAATTCCAATGCCCCGCAAGCGTTTTCCCCGGACGGGAAGTGGCTCCTTCGAGTTGGGTTTGGCGACGAAGGGCAGCGGGCGGCAATGTTGATAAATGCGGCTGATGGGACGGACAAGGCGGTGTTCCCCCAGTGGGATGTTCCATGCTGTGCCCGATTCCGCTCCGATGGAGTAGTTGCGGTAGGCGGGCATGAGGGAACGATCCGGCTTTACGATCCGGCGAGCGGCAAGCCACTCACTCCATCTCCCGATCCGCCGGACGGAGTCCAGCTCCACAGGTTCTCCTCAGATGGGCGAACTTTATTCGGCTGGTCTGAAGGGTGGTACGCGTGGGATGTGCCAACTGGAAAACAGCAACGATTCGAAATTGAAACCGACGGTTACGATGACGTTTCTCCGGATGGAACCCGCTTTGCTCGATTCGCCGGGGAGAAGGACACGGCACGATTGGAGATCGGCGACATCAGGACTGGAAAGATCATTCACACCCATCGTGCTCCGGAGTTTGGCGATGTTAGCCCGTGGCCCAGGTTCACTCCGGACGGAAAGGGAGTGATCGGGTCGCTCGGGGTGGATGGAACGACTCGTGTTTGGGCAGTGGATACCGGGAAGGAAATGGTCCGGTTCACTCAAGAACACAGGCAGCCCGGAGCCAATGCCATATCAGCCGATGGGCGGGTTTTCGCTGCGATCGATCACATGGACCCAGATCCAGCCCATTCCATCCGTGTCTGCGATTTGAGGACCGG